>JBEBTQ010000184.1:0-6821 GCA_040393685.1 Advenella kashmirensis
TCTATCCTTATCCTAGTGTAGATGAAGTCATTCCGCTGATGGCCGAAGGCAAAATCCTTCCTTATCTGGATATCCCGTTCCAGCATGCCAGCCCCAAGGTGCTCAAGGCCATGAAGCGGCCGGCCTTTGAGGATCGCACTCTGGCACGCATCCACAAATGGCGGGAAACCTGTCCGGACCTGACCATCCGTTCTACCTTTATTGTGGGCTTCCCGGGCGAAACAGAAGAAGACTTCCAATATCTGCTGGACTGGATGACGGAAGCACAACTGGATCGCGTGGGCTGTTTTCAGTATTCGCCGGTAGAAGGTGCACCCGCCAACGCGCTGGACAATCCTGTGCCCGACGAGGTCAAGCAGGATCGCTGGGAACGTTTCATGGCACACCAGCAGGCAATTTCAACGGCTCGTCTGGCGCAAAAAGTGGGCCGCCAGATCGACGTTCTGGTTGATGAAATTGATGAAGATGGTGACGCCGTGGGCCGCTCTCACGCCGATGCACCCGAAATTGATGGCTGTGTGTTCATCAGCAGCACACAGAAGCTGCAGCCTGGACAGATTGTGCGCTGTACCGTGACCGACAGTAACGAATATGACCTGTGGGCCGATCACATCGTGGCTTCCTGATGGGCCTGACAGAATGAAAACGCCTGCTTACCGGCTGCTGGCCTTTGATTTTGACGGCACGCTGGCCGACACCCTGCCCTGGTTCGACACCGTACTGGCCAGCGTGGCTGAAAAATACGGCTTTCGCAATCCAGCAGAAGACGAGAAGGATGCCCTGCGTCATCGGGACGTGCGGCAGATCCTGAGTACGCTGGACATCCCTTTCTGGAAAGCACCGGCCATTCTGATGGAATTTCGTCAGCGCATGCAGGAGGCCGCTCCCAACGTATCGCTGTTTGAGGGCATCGAATCGGTACTGTCTGCTCTCAGACAGGCCGGCTACCAGCTTGCAGTACTCAGTTCCAATAGCGAAGAGAATGTGCGTCGCACCCTGGGCGCGGCAGCGCAACTGATCGATCAGTATCGCTGTGGCAGTGACCTGTTCGGCAAGGCATCCCGCCTCAAAACCCTTTATCGCCAGACCGGCTGTACCGCGGCAGACTGTCTGCTGATTGGCGACGAGATCCGCGACATCGAAGCCGCGCGCGAGTCAGGCTGTGCTGCAGCCAGCGTTGCCTGGGGATATAACCACCCCGATGCCCTGTCGGCGAAACATCCCGACTACCTGTTCCGGACACCGGCAGACATCTGTCGGCAACTGTTGCCGGCCTGAGGTAGCGGATACCGAGCTGGGGCAGCTAAGACATTTGAGACAGCCGAGACAGCATTAAGGTCGCTGATACTGAACTGCGACCGTGGCTGTCGATCCGGAGTCTGGCTCTCACCAGAGCGCTAATTACGCCAGCGGTGGCTTCCATCCGCTCACAAAGACCGACACGGATTGCCGCTTGCCACCGGCTTTCTGTAGCTGCAGCAAGCGCAGCACGCCTTTACCCGTGGCAACATCAATACCATCAGGCGAGGCCGCAAGAATGGTGCCCGGCTCTGCATTGGCAAGGGTAGACTGGTCCTGATCTGCAGCCACATCCATCACCGAGGCTTCCCAGACTTTGACGGGGTCGGCAAGACCCGGCAGGCGAATAGTCGCGCCCGGGAAAGGATTGAAAGCGCGGATCCGCCGTGCCAGTGTCAGGGCATCCAGCGTCAGATCCAAGGCAGCTTCCCGCTTGTCCAGCTTTTCCGCATAGGTCACACCCTGATCCGACTGCGGTGTGGACGCAAGCTTTCCATCGGCATCCAGTTTCTTCAGAACCGAGACAATTTGCTGCGCCCCCATGATGGCCAGTTCATCATGCAGCTCGGCGGCTGTCTGATTGTCAATGGGCAGCGAGGCCTCGCTGATGACGTTGCCGGTATCCAGACCGGCGTCCATCTGCATGATTGCGATGCCCGTCTGTGCGTCACCTGCCTCAATGGCGCGCTGTATGGGTGCGGCACCGCGCCAGCGCGGCAGCAGGCTCGCGTGGATATTCAGGCAACCATAACGAGGCAGATCCAGTACCCACTGAGGCAGAATCAGCCCATAGGCGGCAACCACCATGACATCAGGTTTGACAGCCAGCAGGGTCTGTCTGGCCTGTTCCGCCTCTTCGGGATATTTACCATCCAGCCTGAGACTGACCGGCTGGATAACCGCAATATCGTGCTCGAGCGCGTGCTGTTTGACCGGACTTGGCGTCAGGCGCATCCCTCGTCCCGCCGGTCGATCCGGCTGCGTCATCACAAGCGGAACAGAAAAACCGGCCTGTAAAATCGCCGCCAGCGCCTGTCGGGCAAATTCGGGCGTTCCCGCAAAAACAACATTCAACATAGACTGGTTACCAGAAAGTGGAGGACAATCAGGTAGCATACCTTAAACCCCAGGTTCTTTTCAGTCCCGACAGGCATGGCACATCAACATCATCATTCGACTCATCATTCCGCCAGGCGCGCGCCCAGGCAGTCTGCGGACGCAGCGCCGGACGCAGAACGATCACGCGTCGCCCGGCGCAGCACCTGGATCAGCGTGGCAGTGAATCTGACACTGGTGGTGGTGCAGATTGCCATCGGGCTCGTTGCCCATTCGCGCGCGCTGATTGCGGACGCCATCCACTCCCTTTCGGATATTCTGTCTGACTTTGTGGTGCTGGTAGCAAACCGGTATGCGGGCAAGGCGGCAGATACCGGACATCCTTTCGGTCATCGACGTTTTGAAACCATTGCCTCAATGGCCATTGGCATGATCATGCTCGCCGTGGGTCTGGCAATGGTGTGGTCCGCGGGAATGCAGCTGACGAACCCGGAGGATGTGGTTACCGTCCATTATGCTGCGCTCGTAGTCGCCATCACCGTGCTGATCGCCAAGGAGCTGCTGTTTCGCTATATGCTGAGTCAGGCCAGGCGGGTGCGCTCATCGCTGCTGGTGGCCAATGCCTGGCATGCGCGATCGGACGCGGCCTCTTCGCTCGTTGTGAGCATTGGTATTCTGGCAAACATTGCGGGATTTCCGATGGCCGATCCTATCGCCGCCCTGGTGGTGGGAGCCATGATCGCGCGCATGGGAGGCATGTTCAGCCTGCGCGCCCTGAACGATCTGGCTGACCATGCCGCGGATGAAGAGGTGGCTGAACAGATTCGCGCAGCACTGCGAAACACGCCTGGTCTGCTGGGTTTTCATGACCTGAAAACGCGCAAGAGTGGCGATATGATTCTGGTGGAAGTTCACCTGGAACTGCCGGCTGACATGACCATTGCGGCGGCTCATGATATTTCTGATCTGGCGTGTGAGCGCGTGCTGCAGATCGACGACATTCTGCAGGTCACCACGCACTTTGATCCGATCACACTACCGGTTACACCTTCCGGTTCTTGAACGCCAGTGAAATTTTCGCGAAGGCAATTTGCAGTTCGCGCGTACCGCCCTGGAACACCACGGGTTTGCCCTTCTTGGTGAAAACAACAAGGCGCTTGGATGCCAGCATGGGAACAAACTTGGCGAACGTCACATCTTCCCACGCCACTTCGCGGCGCGTCAGCCAGCTTTGACGCACGCCCCGGTTGTCAATGGTCGTGACCGAGGTCTGCATAAAACGGGTGGTAATGGCAAGTGCAATAAACACTACCAGCAGGACCAGACCTGTCACTGAAAAAAGTGCCTGCGTGCCTGCCTTGCTGAAGGCGATGAACGCCTGCAGCACAATCAGCGCCAGAATGAACCAGGCGACAGACTTCACCCAGGCTGGCCAGGCCTGCCCGACAATAGGCAGCGGTTCGATCTCGGAGAGCAGCTGATCACGTTCGTCATCAGTTAGCGGCAGGAAGTTGATGACCATGATTTAATTATGCTGCGCTACGTTTATTGATAATGGCCTTGCCGGCGCGACTTGAATTGGCACGCTGCAGATAGTCGGACATCCATTGGCCGGTAGCGATCACCTGGTCCAGATCAATACCCGTTTCAATATCCATGCCGTGCAACATATACAGTACATCTTCGGTTGCCACATTGCCGGTGGCGCCTTTGGCATACGGACAGCCGCCCAGGCCGGCGGTGGATGAATGCACGATGGCGATATCTGCCTGCAGAGCCGCCAGAATATTGGCCATCGCCATCCCGTAAGTATCATGAAAATGTGCAGCCAGCATGGCAGGATCCGCCACGGCACTGACTGCTTTCATCACGTCGGTTACCTTGCGGGGTGTGCCTACACCGATGGTGTCGGCAATATCGATTTCATCGCAGCCCAGCGCAAGCATGCGCCTGACCACATCGGCCACGGCGGACGGCGCAATATCGCCTTCATACGGACAGCCCAGCGCACAGCTGATGCTGGCGCGCAGACGCAGCCCTGCCTGCTTTGCCGCCTGCGCAACGGGTTCAAACCGTTCGATTGACTCGGCGATGGAACAATTGATATTTCTTTGAGAGAACGATTCACTGGCGGCCCCGAAAATGACCACTTCATCCGCAGCGGCGGCCAGTGCCCCTTCAAACCCTTTCAGATTGGGCGTCAGCACCGAATAAATCGTGCCCGGTCGTCGCTGAATACCGGCCATGACCTGCGCGCCATCGGCCATTTGCGGCACCCATTTGGGTGACACAAACGACGCGGCCTCTACGTTCTGAAAGCCGGCGGCAGACAGCCGGTCAACCAGTTCAATTTTGATGTCTGTGGGAACGAACTGTTTTTCATTCTGCAGGCCGTCGCGCGGGCCCACTTCCACGACTTTGACGCGCGATGGTGTCGCCATTGTGATCTCCAATCAGGCAGATTGTTTCGCGGCGGAATGAATCTCAAGCAGGCGAACCAGTTCAGCCAGATTATTACGGATGAATTTAAGTGTATTTTCATCCGTGATATCGCCGCCCTCTTCTTTCGTTTTGTCCTGAACCGTTCCGATCATGATCTCGGGCTTGTTGACCAGGTGAACGTTCATGGCAACAAGAATCTGACGCAGATGATATTGCATGCGCGCACCACCAATGGCGCCGCCCGAAGCGGAAATGATGGATCCGACTTTATTGTCAAACGGCAGCGGACGCAGACGGGATACCCAGTCGATCGCATTTTTCAGCACGCCAGGCACCGAATAGTTATATTCCGGCGTCACAAAGATCAGCCCGTCCGCAGCATTGATGGCGTCGGCAAATGCCTGGACTTCCTTCGGAAAACCGGCGTCCTGCACATCCTGATTGTAGTGAGGCAGCGTACCAATGGAGGGGGCGTAGACCAGTTCAATGCTGTCGGGCGCCAGTGTCGCCAGCTGTCTTGCAACAGCGGCGTTATAGGATTTTTCACGAAGACTGCCGATAATAACCAAAACTTTGAACGGGGTGGCCATGTAGCGCTCCTGGTTGAATGTGAACCTGATTGATTGCCGCCGCCCCGGGAACTGTATGTAGTAGTCCCGAGCCAGGTGAGGCAATGATATTCGTGATAATTAATGAGGTTTATTGTAAGTGATTCCCTCGTTGCAGATAACGCCCGTCGGGCAGGCGAACGATTTTACCCAGCATTTCCAGCTCGGTCAGCGCACCCGCCAGTTCTGCAACGGTGATATTCAATCGCAATAACAGCAAATCAAGGGAAACCGGATCAAAGCCCATCTGGTCAAGCAGAGCCCGTTGTTCGGGATCAGTGATGTCACTCTGATTCTTTGACGCGCCCGAATGTCGTGACGCCAGGGAACTCCCCGCCTCTTGCGCTTCGCCTTTATTACTGGTTTCCGCGGTCTCTGCAATGTCCAGCGGTTCCATCGTATCGCTGAAATTCGCTGAATCCGTGGCGAGCTGCGGGCTGCGATTTTGCCCGCGAGCAACAGCGGGTTTGCCGGATCGCGAGCGCTTATTATTCTGGCTGCCCGGTTCGCCTTGTGATCTGTATTCCCCCCGACTGGTTGCGCTGGCTTCGCTGGTTGTACCGGCCGGACTGATCGAATTGTTCTGCGGCACGGATCCATTGCGCGACAATTCCTCGATGATATCTTCTGCCGTTTCCACCAGTTTGGCGCCCTGGCGAATCAAGGCATGACAACCCCGCGACAGGGGCGAATGAATGGAACCGGGAATGGCAAAAACCTCTCTGCCGTTTTCTGCAGCCAGTCGTGCCGTAATCAGCGAACCACTGCGTTTGGCGGCCTCAACCACCAGCACACCGCGAGACAGACCCGTGACGATACGGTTTCGGCGCGGGAACTGATGCACCACGGCAGGCGTATCCAGCGGTAACTCGGTTACCAGCGCACCACGCGCGCGAATGCGCATGGCCAGTTCCTTGTGCGCTGCCGGGTACACACGATTGATGCCGGTTCCCATGACCGCGATGGTGGCCAGCGGCTCACCACTTGCCAGAGCGCCTTCATGAGCTGCACCATCAATACCTTGTGCCAGGCCGCTAATAATGCCCCAGCCCGCCTGGGACAGATGACGGGCAAAGGCAAAGGCATTATCGGTTCCCGCCGGGGTTGCGGATCTTGCGCCGACAACGGCCAGGCCCGGCCGCGATAGCACTGCCGGATCACCATCTACATACAACAGAGGGGGCGGATCAGACGTATCCAGCAGCAGTGCGGGGTATTGCTCGTCTGCCAAGGAAATGATGTGGTGATTCGGACGCGCCAGCCAGTCAAAGGTACGCTTGATCAGGGTATCGATGGCAGGATCCACCGGCGACGTCAGCTGCAATGCCTGTTTTTGCGGTACCACTTTCATCAGTGCCGACGCAGAGGCTCCAAAAATATCCTGTGGCAATCCGAAGGCAACAAGAAGATGACGCG
>JBEBTQ010000185.1:0-6793 GCA_040393685.1 Advenella kashmirensis
CAGTCATGACTGCGTTCTCCTTGCAGAATGTAATAACGACAGTGTATCAATAAAGCCCGTCATGCCGGAGCATGACGGGGAAATCCTGTTTCACGTTTTTTCGGTCTGCCGTCAGGTCTGTCTGACATCAGTTCGGGATATAGCGATAGGGTCCCGTTACGTAGGAGTCGCCGCCCGGTGGTTTGGGGAAGGGCTTGCACTCCATCAGCGCTGCCTGAACCGCACGGTCAAATGCCGGATTGCCGGAGCGCACCAGTATTTTTGCGCCTGTGGGAACAAAGCTGCTGTTGAAATCTACGCGATAGGTAACCTGCAGGCGCTGATTGCCGCTGAATCTGAGGCGTGGTTCCACGCACTGCTGAACGCGTCGTGCATATCCGGAATTGCCACCGCCGCCGCCAACCTGATTGCGATCACTCTGTCCGCCGCGAATACCGGCAGTGCTGTTGACGTCGCCACGCATGGCGGCACGCAGGGCATCGCCTTTCGATTCGGCTTTCGCCTTGGCTTCAGCCGCTTTTCTGGCGTCGGCCTTGGCTTTTGCTGTCGCTTTTGCCTTGGCCTCGGCGGCGGCTTTTGTCTTCGCTTCTGCTGCTGCCTTGGCTTTGGCGTCTGCAGCTTCTTTGGCCTTGGCGGCCGCTTCTTCTTTTGCTTTTTCTTTGGCTTCTGCCTCTTCGCGCGCTTCTGCTTCGGCACGCGCTTTGGCATCAGCTTTCGCTTTGGCATCTGCGCGAGCTTTGGCTTCAGCTTTGGCTTTTGCCTGTGCTTCGGCTTTGGCCTGCGCGTCTGCTTTGGCCTTGGCTTCGGCTTCTGCCTTGGCCTCAAGTTCGGCCTTGCGCTTGGCATCAGCCCGTGCCTTGGCCGCTTCCCTGGCTTCTTCCTGGGCTTTGGCTTTGGCGTCGGCTAATTCCTTGGCTTTTTTCTGGGCCTCTTCCTTGCGTTTCTTCTCCAGCGCAATATCAGGATCTTCCTGATCGCTGGCAGTGGGTGTGGTTTCCTGAGAGCGAGCCTGCTGGGCGGCAGCCGCCGCAGCGGCAGCGGCTGCTGCTCGGGATGGAGGAGGTGGGGGCGCTGCGGCCTCTTCTTCGTCGGTCTGGGTGTCTTCTTCGGCCGGGTCAGGCGTGCGTGTCTGCGCAGGTGGCTGCAGGACCTGGTTCTCGCCCTCGGTCCACAGCTCAAGCTGCACGGGACCAGTAGGCGCTTCGGTGGACTGGAAAAGTCCGGCAATCAGTCCGATCACTAACAAAGCATGAAGGATAATCGCGCCAATCAGGCCTTTGCGATTATCTCCTTCATCATAGAATTCGTTAGGATTATCGAAGTGCTTCATTAATTAGTCGTTGATTGAATGACAGGAAGAGTAAGGCGGGACGGATTATTTTTTACCGTCTGCGGCTTTTTGATTAACCAGCAGGCCAAGGCGTGTCAGACCACTGCCGCGCAGCGTGTCCATGACTTTCATGACTTCCTCGTAAGGCACTTTTCCATCAGCCGCGATCACAACCGGGCTGTCCGGCTCAACCAGGGCTTTGACTTCTTCAACCAGGTTGGCTTTATCGATTGTCTGGAAGTTTTTTCCTGCCGTGCGCTGGCGCACTTTCATTTCGCCGTTTTCGGACATTTCAATTTCTACCGGCGTAGCAGGGACGGCCGATGCCTGTCCCACCGATGGCAGATTGATCAGTCCCGGCGTGATCATGGGTGCTGTGACCATGAAGATCACCAGCAGCACAAGCATCACGTCGATATACGGCACGACGTTCATCTCGTTTTTCATGCGGCGACCGCGGCCGCGGCGGTTTTGTGCTCTGGCCATTAGCGAACCTGACGTTGCAAGATATTAAGAAACTCGTCAATAAAGCTGTCAAAGCGGCTGGCCAGTTGGTCGATATCATTCGAAAAATGGTTATAGGCCAGAACGGCAGGGATCGCAGCGAACAGGCCAATCGCGGTGGCAATCAGCGCTTCGGCAATACCAGGTGCAACAGCAGCCAGCGTGGCCTGTGCGGTTCCGGACAGGCCGATGAAGGAGTGCATGATCCCCCAGACAGTACCGAGCAGACCAATATAAGGACTGACAGAACCGGCAGAGGCAAGAAAGTTCAGGTTGGAATCCAGAGAGTCCAGCTCGCGCTGATAGGTTGCACGCATGGCACGGTGCGGACCGTCAAGCAAAAGGCTGGTTTCCTTGACGCCGTTGCGACGTGCTTTGAGGAACTCGTCCATGCCGGATTCAAAGATTCGGGCCAGCGGGCCGTGTTCTTCACTGTTCTGGGAAATGGACTGGTGCAGGGTGGTGAGATCGCCCCCTTTCCAGAAAGTATCCTCGAAGTCCCGGGTCTGATTGCGTGCGCGCTTGAGCGAAATACGCTTGCTGATGATATACGTCCACGACAGGACTGAAATAATCACCAGAATCAGCATAATGATCTGTACGGGTAAGCTCGCGTTGACAATCAACGAGATAATCGACATCTCTTCGGGGGTGGTGGGTTGCATAAAATCTAGTCCTGCACGAAAGGAAATAGTTGTCGGATTGGTTTCGGAATGGGTGTGGGACGAAATGTGTCCGCATTTACACAGCAAACCTGGATCTGGCTTTCTACCAGGCGGGTGCCGTCTCGTTCTGCGACCTGTTCGAAATGGACAGATGCGGCGCCCATTTTTGTGATTCGGCTGCGAATGGCAAGCAGGTCATCCAGCCTTGCAGGCGACCGGTATCGCAAATGTGTGTCGACGACAATAAAAATAAGCCGCTCGCTGCCTGCCAGTGCGGTCTGACTGACGCCGAGGTGGCGCAGCCACTCGGTTCGTGCGCGTTCAAAGAACTTCAGGTAATTGGCGTAGAACACCACACCACCCGCATCAGTATCCTCGTAATAAACGCGTACGGGAAAATGAAAAGAATTTTCCAACAAATCAGACCTTGAGCACAATCAGAACGTGTAAATACCCGGGAAAATCACGAAATCATAACGTGTTTTTCAGTTCGCCATAAAGGGATTTGATGCTTGTTAACATTTCTGCAACAGGCACTTTCTTCCCTTCAGACCACTGGCGGGATTGCACTTCAACGATACCATCTTTCAGGCCGCGATCGCCAATTGTGATACGAATTGGAACACCTATCAGTTCCCATTCAGAAAACATCACGCCCGGGCGAACGTCGCGATCGTCCAGAATGACGTCCACACCCTCTGCGCGCAGGGCGTCATAGAGTTTCTGCGCCTGCTGACGAACCGCCTCGCTCTTATTCATGCCGATAGGGCAGATAACCACCTCAAACGGTGCCATCGCCATGGGCCAGATAATGCCCTTGTCGTCATGATTCTGCTCGATCGCAGCGGCGACAATCCGGCTGATACCAATGCCGTAGCAGCCCATCTGCAGCGGCTCGGGTTTGCCCTGTTCGTTCAGGAACGTAGCTTTGAGCGCTTCTGAATACTTGGTGCCCAGGAAGAATACGTGACCCACTTCGATACCGCGCTGAATAGCCAGTTTGCCAGGGCCGTCTGTGGCCGGATCTCCCGCTACCACATTGCGCAGGTCTGCGACTTCGGGCTCGGGCAGATCGCGTCCCCAGTTGACGCCGGTATAGTGATAGCCCTCGCGATTGGCACCACAAATGAAATCGGACATATTGGCCACCGTGCGGTCAGCCAGCAGATGTATTTCTTTCAGCGGTTTGACCGGACCCAGATAGCCGGGTTTGGAGCCGAAGTATTCCAGGATTTCTTCTTCTGTTGCCAGACGGTAACCCTGTTTGAATGCAGGCAGCTTGCCGATCTTGACTTCATTGACTTCATGATCGCCGCGAACCATCAGCATCCATAACTGGCCGGGGGCGTCCTTGGGCGTCGTCATGAAAACCACGGCCTTGACGGTTTTCTCGATGCCTACACCCAGCATTTTGGCGACCAGTTCGCACTTGCTGGCGTCGGGCGTGGGCGTTTCGCGCAGTTCCTCAGCGGGGGCGGCCCGTGATTCGACCAGGCAGGGTGCATCGGCCAGTTCAATATTGGCGGCATACTGCGAGTCGGGGTTGTAGACGATCAGATCTTCACCGGTATCGGCAATCACCTGGAATTCATGACTGCGGTCACCACCGATGGAACCCGTATCTGCCGCTACGGCTCGGAAGGTCAGTCCCAGACGCGAGAAAATCTTCATGTACGCGTTATACATGGCATCGTAGCTGGCCTGAGCCGAGTCAGCATCGCGATCGAAGGAATAGGCGTCCTTCATGGTGAATTCGCGGCCGCGCATCAGGCCAAAGCGAGGTCTGTGTTCGTCGCGGAATTTGGTCTGGATGTGATAGAAATTGACCGGGAGCTGGCGCCAGCTGTGGATCTCATTGCGGGCGATATCTGTGATGACCTCTTCGGACGTAGGCTGAAGCACGAAATCGCGCTGATGCCTGTCCTTGATGCGCAATAGTTCGGGGCCGTACTGCACCCAGCGACCGGATTCCATCCACAGTTCAGCCGGCTGCACCACTGGCATGAGCAGCTCAATGGCACCGGCGTTATTCATTTCTTCGCGCACGATATTTTCTACCTTGCGCAGGGTTTTCAGGGCCAGCGGCATATAAGTATAGATACCACCGGCGTGCTTGCGGATCATACCGGCACGCGTCATGAGCTGATGACTGATGATTTCTGCTTCTGCAGGGGCTTCTTTCAAAGTATTTAGGTGAAATTTTGAGGCTAACATGGCTACCGGTTCAATTGATACGTATAATCAAAGACAATTGTATTTAAAAATGGGAGTGGCCGCATGCTTGATCGCGAAGGCTACCGTCCTAATGTTGGTATTATCCTCGTAAACCAGAAGAATGAGGTCTTTTGGGGCAAAAGAATTCGAGAACATTCCTGGCAGTTTCCTCAAGGTGGTATCAAATATGGTGAGACGCCTGTTCAGGCCATGTATCGGGAACTCCAGGAGGAAGTGGGTCTTAAGCCCGAGCACGTACGAATATTAGGTCGAACTAGAGACTGGTTACGCTATAACGTGCCTGACAACTTCATCAGGCGGGATTCTCGTGGGCACTACAAGGGACAGAAACAGATATGGTTCCTGTTGCGTCTGGTGGGAAAAGATACCGACGTGAGCCTGCGAGCCACACATCATCCAGAGTTTGATGCCTGGCGCTGGCATACCTACTGGGTTCCGCTGGACGTGGTCATTGAATTCAAGCGCGACGTGTACCACCGTGCCCTCAAGGAACTGTCCGATATCTTGTTCCGCCGGCAGGGAGAGTCGCGTTTTCTGCGTCATCGCAATGGCGCGGCAGCGGGCAATCGAAAAAATGCGGGCAGAGCGCAGGCAGGCAATGGCAAAGCCGAACAGATCCCGCCACAGAAAAAATCGCAGCCTGTGCCAGCAGCACTAACGGAACTGTCTGCCACTGCAGGCAAGCCAGTAAATGGCGGTCGGCCGCATACCAAGCCTGCGAACAAGCGTAGTCTGGATTCGGGCAATTCCGCTTCTGCACCCCGTGCAACACAGGGGCCAGGACAAAAGCCGGGGAATCGTCACGGACGCGCAGCGCCTGGTCATACCGAAAGCAAAACGCAGGTAGTGCGGGTCAAGGCACTGGTTATTTCCCGTTAAAGAGAGATAACCAGGTCTTATGCCGGCCGGGGCCGGGTCTATTTTTTTTGGCCTATTTTTTTGGCGTAAGGCGTGTAATCAGGCTGGAAGTGTCCCAGCGCTGACCGCCATTTTGCTGCACTTCCGCATAAAACTGATCCACGACAGCCGTTACGGGTAACAGTGCACCATTGCGTTTTGCTTCATCCAGCACCAGACCCAGATCCTTGCGCATCCAGTCTACGGCAAAGCCAAAGTCGAATTTGCCTTCGACCATGGTTTTCCCGCGATTTTCCATTTGCCAGCTTTGTGCGGCGCCTTTGCTGATGACGTCAAGAACGGCATTCATATCCAGGTTGGCGCGCTGACCAAAGGCAATGGCTTCGGAAAGTCCCTGCACCAATCCTGCAATGCAAATCTGATTGACCATTTTGGCCAGCTGGCCGGCACCATGTTCACCCAGCAGTGTGACGGCACGCGCATAATGGCCCGCTACCGGCTTGATGGTTTCGAACACCTTGGCATCGCCACCGCACATGACGGTAAGCACGCCACCCACAGCACCTGCCTGGCCGCCCGAGACGGGCGCGTCGATGAAATGGAAGCCGCCTTCTTCAGCCGCTTTGGCCAGTTCCCGGGCCACGTCTGCAGATGCCGTAGTATGGTCCACGAAAACAGCGCCTTTTTTCATGCCCTGGAATGCACCGTCTTTGGCAGTGGTGACACTGCGCAAATCATCGTCGTTGCCCACGCAGCAGAACACAATATCGGCGCCCTCGGCAGCCTCTGCAGGTGTGGGGGCGCTGGCACCGCCGAATTCACTGACCCAGCTTTCCCCTTTGCTGGATGTCCGATTATAGACCGTGACATCGTGACCGGCACGGGCCAGATGGCCTGCCATGGGATAGCCCATGACACCCAGACCAATGAAGGCCACTTTTTTTGGAGAAACGCTGTCGTATTGTTTATCTGTCACTGATGCCATAGCCCACCTGAACAATTCAAATTGATTGGTAATAGAAGGTAAATAGTACCTGTTTGAGTCTAAATTTTGGAAATATGGCTCAGAACAGGTAAAATTCAATCTCATTCAATTAAATCCGTGTGCACCGCAACTTCTTGGGCGTGGCCGCATTTTTTGAGAACGTGATACCACTATGCTTCAGGATTTAGATCAAGTTGCTGTCCGCATCGGGCAGCT
>JBEBTQ010000186.1:0-6676 GCA_040393685.1 Advenella kashmirensis
CGTGTCATTCAGGCGCACTGCCTGAAATCGGGTCTGACGCAGATTGGACCATGAAAAATCACAACGGCTCAGATCGGCATCGGCAAAACTGCTAGATTCACAGTTGGCATAATGGAAAATCGATTCTGTCAGATCGGTTCCCGCCACCGCAACACCGACAGCCAGCGCATTCATCCAGATCGATTGCGGCATTCTGCATTCTACAAATGTTGCATCACGCAGATCGGCATCCATCAGCAGCATGTTGCTGCAATCTGTCTTCTCGAATGTCGCACGGTTCAGCCGGGCGTTCTGAAAATTGCACATGGGCATCTCGCATTCCGTAAATACGGTATCCGTCACGTTGGCGCGAGTAAAAGGGCACTGATGAAATGTCTGATTTGCAAATGTCATCCCTGTCAGATCACATTCGGTCATGACAACACGATCGAAATAAACCCCGGTAAAGTGAGTGCGTTTCAGGTCGTTCTGAAAGAATATAACCAGTTCCAGATAGCTGTCAGAGAAGTCCGTCGCGTCCAGGCGCGTTTCGTGAAAGGTTGTCTTTGTTGCGCCTTCCAGCGCCATTCGTGCACCGGAAAAATCGCTTGCTGAGAACGAACAGGAGTCCAGCGTCGCGTTGTGCCACGAAGACTCAGCCAGACTACACTGCACCATAACGTGTTCAACGAAGCGGCAATGATCCAGCAACGCCCGGCGCGCACTCGATTGCGTCATCATCCCCTTGTTAAACTGCGCATGACTCAGATCGGCATCATCAAAAACACATTCTGAAATGAGGGTTTCAGTAAGTACCGCGTTTCGCAGCGATGCGCCCGAGAAATCCACTTTGTTGAGTATCTGTCCGCTTAGATCCAGGCCGTCCAGATTCAGGCCGCGACAATCCGTGTCTGATATGGGTTCACAACGTGACAGCAATTGCTCGAACTGCGCGCGATCCATCACGTCTGCTGCTCCCAGAACCGGGAAGACTGCTTGCGTAGCGGATAGAGCTTGGCGTATTTCAGGAAGGCACCTTGCGTATGTGAACGGTCATCGAGCCAGGTTTCCGATATGTCTGCCGTGCAAAGGTTGGCTCTGCGCATATCGGTGCCACGCATATCCGCCTGCTGGAAATTGCTTCCCGTAAGGTCTGCTGAGCTAAACGAAGCCAGCCGCAGATCGCATCTTCTGAATATGGAGCCAGTGGCATTGCAGGCGCTGAAATTTGCCGCCTGCAGTGAGGCTTCGCTGAAATCACAATGCCGAATGCTTGCGGTTGAAAAATCAACCTGGTTCAGCGTCGAGCGATTGAACGAACTGTTTTTCATGTTCGCGCTCTTGAAACTGCAGGTATTGATTTGCACCTTGTAAGTGAACGATGCACCTTCCATATGCGCGCCGATAAAACTGATGTTTTGCAGGCTGCTGGCCACAAATGTGATACTGATCAGAGATGCCTTTTCAAAGGTAACGTTTTCGAGTGTATTGACCTGGAACGCGACCTGGGAGAACTGAGCTTGAGCAAAACTCGTATTCAGATAACAGCAGTCCGTAAAGATGGTTTTTATGACATTTGCCTTTTCAAAGCGGCAGGAGATAAATTGCGCTTTTGTTGTTTGTGCCACGTCCTGCCACTGACTTTCGCGCAGATCGCAGTGCGAGAAGACCGTTTTCTGCATGATGACTGCTTGCAATCTGGCGCCGGCCAGGTTCGCACGCAGCAGGGTCGTTGCCCCCAGACTGCTGTCGCGGAATACGGCCGCTTGAAAGGACGTGTCTTCAATGACGGAGCGCACCAGCAGCGTTTTTATAAACGTGCAGCGGTCCAGCGTTGCACCGCGCAGATTGGCATCTGATAGATCACTTCCCGAGAAATCGGCGCCCTGCAGATCAAGGCCGGACAGATCGGCGCCCGACAGATCCAGATTGCACAAATCCTGGCCACTGCCATATCGCGTCACCACGATGTCGCGCTTCTGTTCAGCAATATGTTTGCCCACGGCAATACCTTGAGGGAGCAGATGCGCCGAGTACAGATTGATTTTTTTCATTTGCTGTCGGGAGAGCTCGCGTTGCCCGCTATCGGATGCTTTTTCCTCGATCTGCGTCTGCAATGTCTCGAGTTTTGCCATTGCATCTTTCATATCATCAAGCGTACTGGCAGGTGTCTCTCCCTCAACAATGCGACGCAGCTTCTCAGCCATTTCAGGATCCATGGGCTGCGCATCAGAGCGGTCTTCCAGCTGCTTTCTGATTCTGATTTTTTCTTCCTCTGCCTGTTGCGTAGCCGCGCCTTTTTGTTGCAGCATTCTTTCGTGCAGCTCAGGCAGATATTCTGCGCTGATGGGAAACTCCGGCCCCATCAGTTCAGGCATCACAGTTGATATATCCACGCCTGTGTCTCTGAGTTCCGCGCGAGTCTCTTCCCGTTCCCGCTGCTCGCGACGGCCCGCATTGGCCAGCAGAACGCCGGTATTGAGCAATCGGGTATCCAGCCAGTCACCCATGATGGAACGCGGAACCAGGTCACGGTCACGTAGTGCATAGAGTGCACCTTTTTCCATATCGCTGCGCAAGTCGAATATCTCTTCGTAATACGAAGGATCGCGCGGCTGTCCCGGCAATTCCATGGCGGCCATGATCGCGCTGACATCTTCGGCATACGTTTCGGTCACGCCAATGGAGCCGTGATACATCATGATGGCATGCCGAATGCCAGGCAGCAGCCATAGTGTTGTCGCTTTCAGTCCGACTTCCAGAAAATCCTCAGTGCCAGCCGCATTCCTCTGCCGCACAAAACAGCGAGGCACCCAGTCGGGAATGTGGCCGCTCCAGCAGGCCTGTTCGGGATGCATATTCCAGACGGAAAAAGGAGCGCCGGTCGGCAGGCTGTCGCGCTTGTTCCAGCGCTGATCCTGCTCGGCGGCGCTGAAAAGCCGGGTGTCCATGTCCGGGAAAAAACCGGTTATATCTGTTTTCATCCAGGTATCACTGAAGCTGCCCACGTGTTGATAGCGTCTGGGTCGGTTGATCATGACAGGCCCCAAGCCCGCCGGGGCGGGCCGATGGCCGACCTCGCCGATACGCGCTGTGGGTGATTCAATGTTGGGCAGGCGCGTCGTCCAGACGCCGTTGACCCATTCGCGTCCGATTCCCTTGCCCTCGGGATTTTCCTCAAAACCCTGCCCACCGAATGCATTGGCCCATGTCACCGGCATGGTATCAAACGGTTGCGGCGCGGTGATCCGATTATCCAGCCAGTAGCGATCTCCAAATACCAGGAGGTTTTTCTCAAGCTCGCCAACCTGTACGCGTACAGCGCACTGGGTTTTGTCCTGCTGGTGGGTCGTGTAGGCAGAACCGCTTACCAGAAATTCAGCCTGTGTTTTAGGCAGCACCAGGTCCAGAATGCCCTGACAATCCATTTGCGGCAGAAGATGACTTGTGATTTCGGCTTCGGGCACCAGCCTGGGTGTTGTTCCGTTGAAGTCGACCAGCGTGTAAACAAGTACGCCCAGCCGGCTTTGCTGCAGATATCCATATGGTCGGGTAAGCACGCCAACGCGTAATGGTTTGACTGTTCTCATCTAGCTCATATGAATCTGATCACCATTGATTTTCATCACATCCCGGGCTGTCAGGGTTGTGTAGCCGCCGTGCACGCGAGTGAGCGTCTCGGCTTCATAATCGATGGAGCGGGCACGCACATGATCTACGTCCCGGATATGTCTGAAACACAGGCGCGCCACGGTGTTGATACGATCTGCCATCAGACTGATCACATTTGAAAAGAAGGTGCTTCTGCCAACTGTCGCTTCCAGCGTTTCTCCTGCATATTGCATCTGTCGTACTGTCAGTGAGGCGTTATCGTGGGTCTGTTCCAGACGGGGAGCGCGAAGTTCCACGCTGGTGTCGCTGCCGATATGGGTACCTGCGGCCGACTGCATCGAGATGCTTCCCGTGCTGCTGCGGATGGTCAGGTCGCGATTCACATTCAGCGTGATCGCAGCGGCATCGGGTCGGGCGATAACGGCAATCAGATAAACGCGGGTGCGATCCGGACCACTAATGATGACTTCATCGCCAATTTGCGGTTCGATCAGACAACTCAGGGCCTGCGGACATGACCAGAGTGTGCCGTCGCAGTCAACGGTAACCAGATCGGCGTCAATTTTCGTGATCGTGCCGACCAGCTGCACCGGGTCATAGCTAAGCCTGGGTTTTCGCATGGCGAGCATGACGTCTCTCCTGGGCAATTGGGAAAATGCCATTGTCCCTGTGAAATGCGACATGCTTATGACATGACACAACATACCGATGTGACACTTCGACAGACACTCCGACAGAACACGCCGATATGGCACTTCGATATCGCTCACTGGCATGGCAAACGTAGTCTGTCGTAATCTGCCCCTAAGCCTGTCGTATCCGCCCATATCACAATTGGCAAATACCGGTCATACTCCACTGCATGAACGGCAGTACCTGCCGCTCACACATTCCAAGGAGATGTGCCATGAATTATGTTGATGGATTTGTTGCTGCAGTACCTAACGCGAATCGTGAGGCGTTTATCGAACATGCCTCCAAGGCCGCTGTCATTCTGAAGAAACTCGGTGCACTGTCTGTTGTTGAGTGCTGGGGCGATGAGGTGCCGGAAGGCAAGCTCACCTCTTTTCATATGGCGGTTCAGTGCAAGCCGGATGAAACCGTGATTTTTTCCTGGATTACCTGGCCATCCAAAGAGGCGCGCGATGAAGGCATGAAAAAAATGATGGATGAACCCAGTATGCAACCAGATGTGAATCCCATGCCGTTTGACGGAAAACGCCTGATCTATGGCGGCTTCGTGCCCATCGTCAACGTCTGAGAATGGAAGAGGGCAGCAGCGCCGGCTTGACACGAATGCTTTTTCTGCCGCCAATGGCGGCCCATATGTGACACAGCGCCAGCCAATCTATAAAATACCAGATACCCTATTCGCGTTTGTCGTTGTTGCGGTTCCTGTTTACGGGCAGGGCGGGCAACAGCGACAGAGCATCTGTCTGGATATTGCAAGATGAAAAAAGCCTTATTTATGCTTATTGGCGCTGGCGCGCTGCTCTCTGCCTGCGTAAAACCACCGGTAGCGGCGCCCCTGACTGAAGCCCAGTTGCAGTCCATGAGCTGTAAGCAGATCGGTCGTGAAACCGACAAGCTCAACCTGCGCGTCAATCAGTTGCGCGGCAACAGCGCAATTTTCGGCCCCGATGAGCGGGATACGCAGGCTGCCATTTCTGCTGCGGAATTCCGCTTGCAGCAATTACGAACTCAAAGCGTGAAAAAGCTTTGCGTGTTCGGCTGATAACAGAATAACCATGATTTTCAAATCCACAGCGATCGTCTCCGCTGCCTGCGCGCTTCTTTTGCTGAGCGCATGTTCTACCGGTACCGATCATTCAAAAAATGCCGAGTGCGGCCGCATCAATTCGCGGGTCATGATGGCACCCGCACCTGGTGCTGATGATAATTTCCTGACGCGCAACACCGCAGATCAGCGCGCCGATGCGCAACGAGAGCGCGCGCGCCGCCTGGGATGTGACTGAGTTTTCCGCGCTCAGCCGCGGGAAGCTTGGTTTCTGACCATGTCCACGCCCTGATTGGCGAGCTGATCTGCGCGTTCATTGCCCGGGTCGCCCGCGTGCCCCTTAACCCACTTCCACTGTACATCGTGGCGCGACACTTCTTCATTCAGAAGCAGCCACAAGTCGACATTTTTGACCGGCTTCTTGTCTGCCGTCTTCCAGTTGCGCGCCAGCCAGCCGCGCATCCATTCACAGATTCCCTTCTGAACATACTGCGAGTCCACATGCAGCGTGACATGACAACTGCGCTTTAATGCACGCAGTCCTTCTATCACGGCCATCATTTCCATGCGATTGTTTGTGGTCAGTGGCTCGCCTCCAAACAAGGTTTTTTCGTGAGGGCCCTGCTGCAACAGCACGCCCCAGCCGCCGGGGCCGGGATTGCCTTTACAGGCGCCGTCTGTCCAGATATTGACTTGTGGTTTATCCATGCGGTTCTTTAAAAAGCTGACGTATTTCGCGACGTGAGATTGCTGCTTCGCCGCGGGCGAATTTTTTCTTCTTCTTGCCTTTCCAGGAAGGGCCAATCAGCGTCATTCCGTGGGTGCGCTTGACTGCCGCCAGCAAATAGACGGCTCCCGCCACGGGCCACCAGCGATCACCCGCGCGATTCATGAAATCCCAGCGATTCAGCCACTTCTCGGAATGGCAGGCGGGAGTGTAGCAGCCAAAGTAGCCGCGGTCTACCTCGAACGACAGCAGTTTCATCCAGTCTTTGAGCCGGGTTACCGATACCTGATGCGAGACAGGAACGGGCATCCAGCCTTTGCCCCATGGCATGCGACTGCGCATTCCCCACAAGCTCCAGGGGTTGAATCCCGAGATGATGAGCCGGCCTTCGTGCACCAGAACCCGTTCCGCCTCACGCAGAACCAGGTGCGGATTGTATGCACACTCCAGGATATGCGGCAGAATCAGCAGATCAATGGAATTGGATGCCAGCGGCAGGGCATCCAGTTGGGCCTGGACATAGCGGACATTCGGGTATTCTGCACAATTGTTAAAGCTGTCATCTGTCAGAATGATTTTGGTGCGCATTCTGTTATGATGCAAAAAATTCCAGTCAGGCA
>JBEBTQ010000187.1:0-6658 GCA_040393685.1 Advenella kashmirensis
CTGTCAGTTCGGGCGATGTGAGTTCGCGTACGTTCAGGCCGACCAGCAATGTCATGAGCTGGCGTGCCTTGGCGGTGGGAATGAGTTCCCGGCCTTCGCGCCTGAGGTATTGTTCGTTCAGCAGACCCTCGATGATAGTTGCGCGCGTCGCTGGTGTCCCCAGACCGCGTTCCGACATGGCTTCGCGCAGTTCGTCATCATCCACCAGCTTGCCGGCGCCTTCCATGGCAGACAGCAGCGTGGCCTCTGTGTAGCGGGCGGGCGGCCGCGTGACCAATTCCCTGGCCTCGATATCTTCGGTTTTGACGGTCTCGTTATCGGCAACGGGCACCAGCGTGGCATCACTTTCCTGATTCTCACGACCGTAGATTTCCAGCCAGCCCGGTTTGACCAGCACTTTACCTTCGGTCTTGAAGTGATGGCTGGCCACGATAGTGATGCGGGTTGTGACGCGGAACTCTGCCGGCGGGAAAAAGACCGCCATGAAGCGTTTGGTGACCAGATCGTAGAGCTTGCCTTCGGCTTCGCTCAGTTCCTTTGGCACCTGAAGGGTAGGAATGATGGCGAAGTGATCCGAGATTTTCTTGTTGTCGAAAATGCGCTTGTTGGGTTTGATCCAGCTGTTTTGCAGGATTTTTTTGGCAAAAGGCGCGTTGCGACGTGCCAGTGTCGAGTCGGCACCGGTAATGGCCTCAAATGTCTGTTTGACCGTGCCCAGGTAGTCTTCGGGCAGGTAGCGCGAATCGGTACGCGGATAGGTCAGGGCCTTATGCCGCTCGTATAGGCTTTGCGCCAGTGCCAGTGTGGTTTTGGCCGTAAAGCCGAAACGGGAGTTGGCCTCGCGTTGCAAAGAGGTCAGATCGAACAGGCCAGGCGACATTTGTGTGGATGGCTTGGACTCTTCGGTGACCGTACCGTTCTTGCCACGGCAGGCCACGACCACAGACTGGGCGCTGGCCGCAGACCAGAGACGGTTGTCCTTTTTCTCGGGGTCGGTTTCGTCCTTGCGGAATGCCGGATCAAACCAGCGGCCTTCATATAGACCACCCGCGGCCACGAAAGTGGCATGCACTTCCCAGTAGTCCCTGGGTTTGAACTGGCGGATTTTTTCTTCGCGTTCAAAAACAATCGCCAGCGTCGGTGTCTGCACGCGACCGATAGGCGTTTTGAAGAAGCCGCCATCCTTGCTGTTGAAGGCCGTCATGGCACGCGTGCCGTTGATACCGATAAGCCAGTCAGCCTCGGCGCGGGAGCGTGCGGCCGCCTCCAGCGGTTTCATGACACTGTCATCGCGCAGGTTGTTAAAGGCTTCGATGATGGCATTGCGCGTCATGGACTGCAGCCAGAGCCGTTTAATGGGTTTGTTGACGCCCGAATACTGGATGATGTAGCGGAAGATGAGTTCACCCTCACGCCCGGCATCGCAGGCGTTGATGATGGCGCTCACGTCTTTGCGCTTGAGCAGTTTGACAAGCATTTTGAGCCTGTCGGTGGCTTTTTTGTCCGACGGTTTCAGGTCGAACGCTTTTGCCGGAATGGCCGGCAGGTGATTGAACGACCATTTTCCGCGCACGACGTCGTCAGGATTGGTCAGGGTAAGCAAATGCCCTACGCTGGACGACAAGACATACTGGTCGTTCTCAAAGTAGTCGCCTTCACGGTGCATACCACCCAATGCGCGAGAAATATCAAGCGCAACTGAAGGTTTCTCAGCGATAATCAGGGTTTTCGTCATGGTTTTCCGAAGTTATGGAACACAGGCTTGTGTGTTATTTTTCACCTGAGTGTACTACAGGGTAATTATCCAGACAGGGATAAAGGCAAGCAGTTCCGTTTCTGGTGGCTGGCATTTCTGTCGGTCTAAGCGCGGATAATACGAGAGGTAAATCCATTCATGCAAGCACCAAACACTAAATTTGCAGAATCTGCGGGTGATCAAACCTTCCACTGGCAGCGCTTTTTTCATCTGGCGCTGCGCGTGCTGGGCGTCGGACTGCTCGCCAGCGGCATCGTCACGCTCATCGCGGCAAACTGGAACGGCTTAAGTAAATTTCAGCGCATTGCCGGGGTGCAGGGGCTGCTGGTGGTGGTCACGCTCATCGCGCTGTTCCTGGGCTGGCACGGGCATCGCCAGCGCCGAAAGCTACCGATATCCGGCAATGACAGCGTGGCAGGGGTCGCCCCCTACGCCGGCGCACTGTTTCTGGCCAGTGTGGCCATTGGCGGGTTACTGGCGTTGCTGGGTCAGACCTATCAGACAGGCGCCGACCCATGGACGCTGTTTGGCTGGTGGGCGGTGCTGATGCTGCCGTGGCTCTGGGCATCGCGCAGCTGGTTTCTTGCCGTGCTGTGGCTGGTTGTGCTCAATACCGCCATGGTCCTGCTGCTGGCCGATACGTATCTGGAGGAAAGTGTCGGGTATCCGCTGGCCCGCTATGCCTGGCTCATGGCATGCATGAATGCGGGGCTGCTTGCTGTGGCCGAGGGGTTGCGGGCAGATGCCGGACGGCGCGGACATTATAGTGATCCCTATCGTGTGGTTCCCCGCTTACTGGCACTTGCCGTGCTGGTTGCCCTGTTTGCCACCGTGGCCATGTATGTGGAAGGCATGTTCCAGAATGGATTTGACCCGCTGATGATTTTGCAGGGTGTGCTGGTGGCAGCGGTGGTAGCTGCCGGCTTTCACATCTATCACCGTATCAGACCAGATTTTTTCATTCTGTCGCAATTGGCCGTTTTTACAGTACTGTATATCGGCGTATATGCACTGGCTCTTGGCTGGCTGCTGACAGAGTCGCTGGAATTCACCTTTGCGCTGGGCTTCGTGTGTGCGTTGATCAGTCTGTGGGGTTGTCTGCGGTGGCTGCAAGGGGTGTATAGAACAACATCGGGCCATGCCCGTGATGCTGCATTGGAGGCACGGGCGGCGAACCCAGCGGTCAGTGGGTCAGCTCAGGCTGCTTCAGGTGACAATGGCGTTGCTGATACACAGGCGGTCCTTGCGGCGGGTCAGAACGACGTTGCCAATACATCGGCCGTGACTCAGACGTCATCGCCTTTTCTGTTTCTGTTTTCCTTTTTATTTCTTTTCCTGCTGGGCAGCGTTCTGGTCGTCGTGCTGGAAATCCCGTTATTTGTGGCAGGTGCTGCATTTCTGCTGGCGGGGCTGGTTGCATATGTGATTGGTCGGCGCAAATGGCCGGCCAGTTGTGCCGTCATCATGCTGGTCAGTCTGCTTCTGCTGGGCGCGGCTGTGTTCGATGGCCACTATGAGGTATCCACCTTTGCGTCCTGGCCGGTTCTGCTGCTGATTGCCGGACTGATTGCGCTCTATCATTTTTACCGAGTGCCGTGGTATCAGTTTCTTTGTGCAGTATCGGCGCTTGTTATGTTTTCCCGCATCTGGCCGCTATATTCTCCCTTTCCTTCCTGGGGATCGGGTGGCAATGAATACAGATTCCTGGCCGGAGACTGGCGATCCGGCTTCATGCTTGAACTGACCCCCATCTTTGTCCTGGCAGGCACGCTCACAATGATGGCTCTGCCTGCCGCATGGGCGCGCCGCTATCGCGTCTTTGCATTGGCCCTGCTGGTCCTGCCGCTGTGGTTTTATCTATTTTATGGCGACGAATTTGCTTTACACGCTGGTGCTGATGCAGCCGGCGCGCAAAACCTGCTTGGCCTGTCCTTGAGTAAATGGCAGCTTCCTGCTTCCAACCCATTGCTATATGTGGGGAATCTCATATTTGCCCTGCTGCCGGTTGTTGTTGCCTGGCGGTCTGCACATCGTCATCGGGTACCACCCATCGATCAGCTTATTGTGCTGCTGGTGCTTCTGGCGCTGGGCGTACTTTGGGGCGATCTGCCGGGCGTGCAGCTTGGCCTGCTGTTCTGCGTGCTGGGCTTTGATCTGGGCCGCCGCAATATGACGGTGATTGGCGTTGTCAGCGTGATCGTTTTCCTCGCCCATTTTTATTATCAACTGAATTATCTTCTGCTGGATAAGGCGTATTTCCTGATCGCACAGGCTGCGGTGCTGTTGCTGGTTGCCTTCCTTTGGATGGTGACGCGGCCGCTGGGCTTGCGGGAGCGAAAAGAAGAGGTCGCCGCCGGGACGGTGTCTGTGGATAAGGCGTCGGGACTGACGGATTCAGGAAGTTCAGCGTCTGTGGCGAATCATCGCTTTGGAGGCAGGGCGGCGTCGGCCGTATCTGTCGCCGCGGCAATCGTTCTGGGACTGGCAGCGGTGCTGGCCGTTGCCAACACCGATATTGCACAGAAGGAAGCCATTATTCGCGACGGGACCCGGTTCATTGTGGCGCTGCAGCCCGTGGATCCGCGTTCACTGATGCAGGGCGATTATATGAGGCTTAATTTTGCATCCAGATCGGGAGACGATGGCGAGCTCTTCTCTGACAATACGCATCATTACGTGGAACTTGCGCCGGATGCCAGTGGGGTATATGCCTTTTCCCGGACAATGGCAGAACTGACCCCGCCTTCGGCACCGGGAAATGTGGTGGTGCGCTATCGCAAGACCAGCAAAAATACCGTCAAATTTGTGACCGATGCCTATTTCTTCCCCGAGGGCAAGGGCGAGCATTTCGCAAAGGCGAAATTTGGCGAATTCAGGGTGAACGACAAGGGCGTGGCGTTGCTGACAGGGCTGCTGGACGAAAACCAGAACCGTCTGTAATCTGAGGCTGTCGCCGTGCTTCGAACAGCTCGCAAGTTGTGTGTATGCTCGGCGCAGGAAATAGAAAAACAGACAAGGACAGGTCGGGGTTCAAACCGAGGTTGGTTGCCGGCCTCGTTTGCTGTCCCGCTTATGACCCAATCCTGAAATGGTCGTGCCACACGCGAGTGGCTTCCGCCCAGAAAGCGGGGACACTCGTTACCGTCACGACCGGGAAGCCCAGGGCGGCCCAGGCGCGTTGCAGACTTTTCAGAGGATTCTGCATATCAATGGCCTGGGCGTGATTCTGTTTTGACAGCTTCCGGCCATTGGCGTCCAGCACCAGCGGAACGTGCATCATGCGCGGGGGAGTAAAGCCAAGGATCCGTGCCAACTGATGCTGGCGCGCGGTTGAAGAGAGCAGGTCCTGACCTCGCACGACATCGGTTACCCCCTGATCGTGATCATCCACGACCACCACCAGTTGATAGGCGAAGAGCCCGTCGGCGCGTTTGACGATCATGTCACCCACCGCCTGAGCGACATTCTGCTCGCGGCTGCCTACCCAGCGATCGGTGAAGGTATAGGGTTCGTCGGGAACAATCATGCGCCAGGCCCGAGGAGTCCGACCGGCAGGGATGCCATGTCGACAGGTGCCCGAATAGGGACGTTCGCCATCTTCTCCCACCAAGCCGGCTTCGCGTGCCCGGTCGTTGATCTCCTGCCGGGTACAGGCGCAGCCGTATATGAGGCCCCGATTCTGCAGCAACGCAAAAATCTCTGCATAGCGAGGCAGTCTCTCGGACTGTCTGATCACTTCGCCATCCCAATGCATGCCCAGCGCCTGAAGCTGGCTGAGAATCACGTTATCGGCGCCGTCAACCACGCGAGGTGTATCGATGTCTTCTATTCTTACCAGCCATTGCCCACGATGCGCGCGGGAGTCCAGATAGCTGGCCATGGCAGCCACCAGCGAACCGTCGTGCAGGGGACCGCTAGGACTGGGTGCAAAACGACCTGTGTAAGTATGGCCCGTATAAAGCGTGTCGGGCGGCCGGGGCGAACTGGACAAAATAGTGTTGGTGTAAAGACGGAGTGGTGTCGAAGATGATAGCAAAAACCGGCAGTTTCAAGGGCCGGTTTCAGAGACTGAGAACCTTCATCAACCAAAGCGAAATCAATCAACCGCAGCAGACCAATCAGTGGAAGAGTTTCTCTTCGTCTTCGGTGACCAGTTCTTCCAGGATCAGATGATCAATTTCCGCCTCCTGGCTCCACAGCACCATGAGCGTAATGATCTTGATGTGTTGAAGGGACAGAGGCGCTTCGGGCGCAGCCATGGCGCGATCGATAATGATTTCGCGCAGAGCTGGTGCGACAGCGCCGGTAGATTCCAGAAAGCTCAGGAATCCGATAGCGGCAACGCCAAGGTGCTGTTGTTCGCCCGCAGTGTAGACGCGGGTGCTGGTGTCGGACATGCTGGTGAGCTCTACGCACTTCTCTGTGGATTCGGCCAGTCCGAAAAGCCAGCCGATAGCGTCGTCGATGTCTTCGTGCTCGAAGCCGGCGGCCATGAGTCGCTTGGTCAGTACATCTGCGGAAGGGCAGGATTCCGGAGTGTAATAGTTCTCGAAGAGATAAACCAGGACATCATACATAATGCGTTTCCTCAAAAGGTTTATTCAATGATAGCCCTTTTGTCAAATGACACCATCCTGCCTTCAAAATCCTTGAATTAAGCTGAAAGCGTAGATAAATGGTGCTATTTGACGGGCCACACCCGTCAGCCGTTACGCAGGCTTAATGACTCTACTTTACGGGTTTTTGAAGACTCAGGCAACGGTTTGTTGCCCGGCGACATAAAAAAATGGGGGCGATTGATCCAGGCTCATGATTCAAAAAGACTTTTCGATGACAAGACCGTTGCAGGCCGGCTCCCGGTTCTGTTTCAGTCGATTGCAAACGTGGTTAAAGGCGTGGTTA
>JBEBTQ010000188.1:0-6610 GCA_040393685.1 Advenella kashmirensis
GCCCGGCGTTTGCGTGATATCAACCCGAGCTCTTCTATGACTCTCAGTGCCGATCGTATCGTCGTTCTGCTGACATCGAATTGACGCGCAAAATCGACCTCGCTTGGCAGTCGGGAGCCCACCGGATAAATGCCATCTTTGATGTTTTTTACGATGGTATTGGCAAGTTCCGAATATCTGACATCCATTGTTTGCATTCCTCTAATAGAGCAACATTGTACTTAGTAAACGGACTTTGAGTCACTGAGCCTGGCGGCTGGCGACGTTCCAGATTCACTAATAAGGCTTCTTGACTGCCGAATAGATTTCATTATAATAGTACGTACCAATTAATAGTACGTACTATTAATTGGTAAAAAACACAAAAATTCAGAGGAGACCATCATGAAAAGATCTGCATTTGGCGTTGCCGTTTGCCTGAGCTTAGGCGCTATGAGCTGTGCGCACGCGCAGTATCCGGAAAAACCTGTATCGATCATTGTGCCTTTTCCTGCCGGACAGACTGGGGATTTGATTGCCAGGACTGTGGGTGAAAAACTGTCCAAAGCACTGGGTCAGGCATTTATCGTTGAAAACAGAGGAGGGGCCGGCGGCACTATCGGTACCGGTTATGCCGCGCGTGCTAAACCCGATGGGTATACCTTGTTGTTGACCAGCACTGGTCCGTTTTCTATCGCGCCTAATTTGTACAAATCGCTAAGCTATCATCCGCTAAACGATTTGCAGCCCATTGCCGAAATTGCGACCTCGCCACAAGTATTGGCAGTCAACCCGGATAAAGGGATTAATTCCCTGACAGATCTGGTCACCAAGGCAAAACAGGAGGATTTGAACTTTGCTTCTGCCGGAACGGGTTCGACCCAGCATCTGACGATGGAGTATTTCCTAAGTACGGCGCAAGTAAAAATGACGCACGTCCCCTTTAAAGGCAGCTCAGAGGCGCAGCCTCAGGTGATCAGCGGTCTGATCAGCAGTCTTTCTGATACGCTTCCGGCCATTCTGCCGCAGATCAAGGCAGGCAGGCTTAAGGCGCTGGCTGTCGTGGATTCAGAGCGCTCGGCATTTCTGCCTGATACGCCCTCGACTGACGAGGCTGGGTTTCCAGGGTTAAATACCGTCGCATTTTTCGCTTTGATGGCGCCCAAAGGCACTCCAAAAGATGTCATTGACTTGCTGAATGTCCAGGTGAATAAAACGTTAAAGGATCCAGCCATGCTCGACCAGTTTAAAAAGCTGGCGCTAACTCCGGCCGAAGAAAAAACCGCTGCGCAGTTCACTGCTTACCTGGAGGACGAGGCGCAAAAATGGAAAAAAATTACTGACACAGCAAAAGTAGAAAAACAATAATCACAGACGGAAGCAAAAAATGAAAATAACCCGCATTCTTGAACGTCCTGTACAGCTGAAAAGTAATATTTCGAATGCATTAGTCAATTTCTCCGAGCATACCGTGTCGCTTGTGGCTGTAGTGACTGATCAGATACGTAATAACAAACCGGTGGTGGGCCTGTCTTTCAACTCAATTGGTCGATATGCGCAAAGCGGCATTATAAACAAACGGATGATTCCCAGAATCGAGCAGGAGCCGCCTGAGGCATTGCTGGATCAGAACGGAATGATCTGCCCGGAAAAGGTATTGGCATGCGCGTTGCGTAATGAAAAGCCGGGTGGGCATGGGGACCGTGCTGCAGCCGCAAGTGCTTTGGAGCTGGCTATTTGGGACCTGAATGGCAAGCTACAAGATTGTCCGGTGAGCGAACTGATCCGCCGGCATTACCGATTGCATCATGATAGCACTCGCGCATTTGTTTACGCGGCGGGGGGGTACTATTACGAAGGAGAGGGCAGCCGTAAACTCAAAGACGAATTGCAATCCTATCGGGATAGCGGCTTTACGATGTACAAAATGAAAATCGGAGGCGCCAGCCTGGATGAAGACATCCGTCGAATTGAAACGGCGCTGACAGTCGCAGGAACGGGCGATAGTCTTGCTGTTGACGCGAACGGACGGTTTGATCTTGCCGCTGCACGAGCATATGCCAAAAGGATTCAACCCTATCAGTTGCGCTGGTTTGAGGAAGTCGGCGATCCGCTGGATTTTGAGTTGAATGCTGCGATCACGGCAGAATATGAGGGCGCGATAGCAACGGGTGAGAATCTGTTCTCACATCAGGATGTGAAGAACCTCGCGCTCTATGGCGGCATGCGTCGCGGTCTTGATATTTTCCAGATGGATTCCGGACTGGCGTATGGGATCACCGAGTACGCACGCATGCTAAATGAAATGGAGGAGCGCGGTTTCAGTCGCAAATTCTGCTTTCCCCATGGTGGTCAATTGATGGCTCTGCAGGTGGTTGCCGGATTCGGCCTGGGTGGTTCGGAAGTGTATCCGGGTATTTTCCAGCCTATGGGCGGCTACGGCAGTGCAACGCAAATAGTCGATGGAATGGTTAATGTCCCTGATGCACCCGGTTTTGGATTCGAATGCAAGCGGGAACTCATATCGCTTTATGCAGACATGATTGGATAGGATTGAGAGAAAAATGCGTGAAATTAACACCGAACTGATTACGAATACCGTTGCTCAATTGTGTATTGATGCCTGCCATCAGCTACCGGAGAATCTGGTGGAGAGTTTTCATCGTGCCGCAGAAACAGAAGTGTCTCCACTGGGGAAGCAGGTATTGATCAAATTGATCGAGAATGACCGCATCGCGAGAGAGAATAATGTTTCCTATTGTCATGATACGGGCCTTACTATCGTCTACGCAGAAGTGGGGCAGGATGTGCATATTACAGGCTGTAATTTTAATGAGGCACTTCAGAACGGCGTTAGAAAAGGCTATGCCGACGGTTTTATTCGCAAGTCCGAGGTCGGCGACCCGTAGATCAGAGTGAATACGAATGACAATACCCCTGCTGTACTGCATACGGAGATTGTTCCGGGTGAACAAATTCGCCTGACCGTTTTGCCCAAGGGCGGCGGTAGCGAAAACTGGAGCACAATGAAATTTTTATTGCCCGGTGAGGGCATTCAGGGTGTAAAAGACTTTGTACTTCAGGCGATTATCAAGGCAGGGGGAAGCGCTTGCCCGCCCCTGACGGTCGGCGTCGGATTGGGAGGAAGTTTTGATAAGGTGACAGAAATTGCCAAGAAAGCCATATTACGGGACATTGGCGTGCACAGTGAACTTCCCCACATTGCACAGTTGGAATCGGAACTACTGGCGGAAATAAACAAAACAGGGATCGGTCCGCAGGGTTACGGAGGTTCGAATAAGGAGTTGTTGGTTGCTGTTGAAACATACGCCTTTCATATTACGGCGCTGCCAGTTGCTGTAAATATACAGTGTCATGCTTCGCGTCGCAAAACTGCCGTTATCTGAAGGAGGCGATTTGATGAACACTTATTATCTGACCACACCCATGTCCGAGGAACAGATCAGTAGTCTGAGAGTGGGCGATGAAGTCTATCTGAGCGGAATCATCTACATGGCGCGCGATGCTGCGCATAAGCGCCTTATCACTTTGCTTGACCAAGGGAAATCATTACCGGTAGATCTGAGAGGTCAGGTGGTTTTTTACGGCGGGCCTGGGCCAGCCAAACCAGATCATGTAATTGGTGTGGTTGCACCAACGTCGGCCTATCGAATGGATCCTTAGACGCCGAAGTTATTTAAATACGGGGTTAAGGCAGCAATCGGAAAAGGAAATCGTGCCAGAGAGATTCGTCAGGCTTGTGTCGATTTCAATGCGGTGTCGTTTTCTGCCATTGGTGGCATTTCTGCAACCCTGTTCGCGTGCATCAAGAAAGCGGAAGTTGTCGCGTATGAGGACCTGAAGACGGAAGCGATCCAGCGTCTGGAAATAGAAAACTTCCCATTGCTGGTAACCAACGATACCCAGGGCGATGACCTTTATGAGCAGGAAGTAGAAAAATATCGCAAGTTGCTCAATACCTGAAATGACGGGTGAACAATCTAACCTCTGTGCTGCATACAGTTTGACCCGATAGATATTAACCGGGGCACCTGACGATTACGCTGTCGCTGTAGCAGGGGAATTGGTATAGTGACGAAGACCATTCGTCGCTCACTTCCCTTGTTTACACTTTAGAGTCATCATGAATCAGTATCCGGACCGTTTTCCCCCTCTTGCACCAGAAACCTGGAGCGCCGATCAGAAACAATACGCTGAAGAAATTATCAACGGCCCGCGTGGCGGGCTGTTGTCACCCTTCATTCCCTTGATGCGCAGTCCTGAGCTGATGGCTCATGCCAGTCGTATGGGAGAGTATTTGCGCTATCGCAGCGCCCTGGGGCTGCGGCTGTCCGAGCTGGCGATCCTGATTACGTCGCGGCAATGGTCGCAACAGGTAGAGTGGGCGATTCATGCACCCATCGCCTTGCGTGAAGGCGTGTCTGCACAAACGATCGAGGCCATTCGCGAGGGTCGCCAGCCCGAGGGTCTGCAGGAAGATGAAGCAATACTGTATGCGTTTTCGACCGAGCTGTTTCGCAATCAGTCGGTTTGCGATCAAACCTACGAGCGCGCATTGCAGCAGTTTGGCGAGCAGGGCGTGATGGATCTTGTTGGAATAAATGGCTATTATTCTTTGCTTTCCATGGTCATGAATGTCGCCCGCACACCGGTGCCTGCCTCTTCGGCGCAGCCGCTGGTGTCCATGCCTGCTGTTTAATTTCCATTTGGCGCGCAGGCCGGCGATCGCACAACTGCAATTGTTTGTATGACCGGCGGTGCACAGCGGCCTGCCGGTTCAATCAGGGCAGGTTTTCCCGGAAAATGATCTGACTTTGTACCGGATCGATGCCGCTCAAAACCGGCCGCCGATCGCGCAGATTGGCAAAAATGCGGATGCAATTCATGGTTGCGGACTGTGGGTTCTGGGTAATAACAGCATCCATGGTGCCGTCAATCAGCAGGGCGCGCGTATCGGGCGTGAGCCCGTGACCGATAAACACCACTTTGTGCGCCAGACCTGCCTCTTTAAGGGCTTTGGCCACACCGTCTGATGCGCCGCCAATGTTGTAGATCCCGGCGAGATCCGGTGATTGTTCCAGCAATTGCCGCGTGAGCCGATAATTTTCTTCAGCGCTATCCAGGCCTTCACGCAAGCCTGCCACTTCGACGGTGGGAAACAGCTCCTTGAACATATACAGAAATCCCATTTCACGTTCTTCGTGGGCACGATAGCTCAGGCTTCCGGCGATCATGGCAACCCTGGCCGGCCGCGAGCCGATGAAGCGGGCAATCAGATAGGCTGCCGTGCGGCCGGCAGCGCGGTTATCCAGGCCAATATAGGCGGCGCGGCGGGTATTGGAAATATCGGTGATCAGCGTGATGACGTGCTTGCCCATGTCAATCAGCTCTTCAATGGCGTCGCGCACCAGCGGGTGCTCAATGGCCATACAGACAACGCCATCAGCACGATCGGCCTGCTTTTTCAGGCTTGCGGCAAGCAGTTCTGGATTAAAGCCTTCCACGTATTCGACTTTGCATTTGACATTGTAGGGCGTCCAGCTGTCCTGAGAGTAGGTGATGGTGTCACCCAGCATGTTGATAAAACGGTTGGTGCCTTTTGGAAGCACAAATGAAATACGCATGGCGCTGGGCGTGAGAGCTGCATATAGATCATTTTCGGGCAGATAGGCCAGTTCGGCAGCGGCGCGCAGTACCCGCTGAACGGTGGCTTCGCGTACGCCCGCACGGTGATTCAGTACGCGATCTACAGTGGCCGTAGAAACCTTGGCCAGTTTGGCAATATCTGCAATATTGGCTCTGCCTGCGGTATTCGCTGAGTCTTTCATTACATCAAAAACCATCATTTAATTTGATTGACGCTGGTATATTATCACTATATCGTTGCGGTTAGAAAATTAATAAAATCAAAAAACATCATTTAACGTCTGGAGACAAATATGCAGAAGTATTCCCGCCGCAGCATGCTGCGCACGCTGTCAGCCATGCCTCTGGCAGGTATCGTCAGCGCGTTGCCACAAGTGGCGCGTGCAGCTGAATTTTCCTATAAGTATGGCAACAACCTTCCGCTGTCTCATCCATTGAATATTCGCGCCAAGGAAGCGGCCGATGAGATTCGGGAAAAATCAGGCGGGCGGGTTGATATTGCGATTTTCCCCAACAATCAGCTCGGTGGTGATACCGATATGTTGTCGCAGGTGCGTTCCGGCGGCATCCAGTTTTTTACGCCGTCTTCACTTGTGATTGCCACGCTGGTACCGGTCGCAGCCATTAACGCGCTGGGTTTTGCCTTCAGCGATTATGGCCAGGTGTGGAAAGCGATGGATGGCGATCTGGGGGCGCACGTGCGGGCGTCTATCCGCAAGATCCGCCTGTACGCTTTTGACAAAATGTGGGACAACGGCTTTCGTCAAATGACCAGCAGTAAGGGGCCCATACAGCAGGCCTCTGATCTGGCCGATCTGAAAATCCGCGTGCCGGTCAGTCCGCTGTCCATTTCCATGTTCAAAGGCCTTGGTGCCGCGCCAGCCAGCCTGCAGTTCAGCGAGGTGTATTCGTCTTTGCAGACCAAAATTGTGGATGCTCAGGAAAACCCATTACCCATTATCGA
>JBEBTQ010000189.1:0-6607 GCA_040393685.1 Advenella kashmirensis
CAGAATAATCAGTCCGGTTCTGACACGCAATCCGCGACCCAGACCACGAGTGATTCCTCATCGACCTCGACGGAAACGCCGTCTGCGTCTTCGGCCGACCAAACATCTTCTACCTCTTCTTCTTCTGCTGCTTCTGATACTGAGGCCACTGACAAGTCACAGGATGCCTCCGAGGCGTCAGGTTCTTCTTCCGCTACCGACAGTTCCGCTGACGCTGCGTCCGGCGATACGGCGTCGTCTGCGGCAGACAGAAGTGCCCCGGCAGCAGACGCATCAACGAGCCCAGATTCTGCTTCGGAACCTGCGGCAGAGGTTGATAACGCAGCACAATCCGGCACGTCGGAAACAGGCGCAATGGGTGACCAAAGCAAGGCAACGGAAAGCAGCGGGGATTCTTCAACAGACAGTCAATCAGGCGCTCAGTCTGACAGTGCCACTGCTACAGACAGCACAGGCGCAAGCGAAAGTCCCGGCGCAGCATCTGCCAGCGGCGCATCCTCCAGCGATGAAAGCACCACCAACAATGCATCTTCGGCTACGCAGTCTGCAGGAGCCGGAACATCCGCAGAAAGTGTCGGCAGCGCAAGTGGCGCTGCAACCACCGGTGCATCGCAGTCCACAGCATCCAATGGATCAGCGGGTCAGGGCGGCAGTTCACTGCCGGCAGATATTCGCGATCAGCTGGATCGGCAATCAGCACAGATCATTGCATTGCGCGATCAGCTAGAGTCCTCGCAAAAACAATTGCAGCAGTTGCAGACCTCACGTTTACAGGCTTCCCGAAACGAAGCCAGTCTGTTCATTCTCAACGACGTCAGCAGACTGGTTGGCATGGCTCAGAATGAGCTTGCCATTTCAGGCAATATAGAGAATGCAGTCGCTTCACTGGAAACGGCCAAAAAAGCCATTGAACAGGCTGACGCTCCGGTGCTGGCAGGGCTTCAGGGTGCGCTGGCAGCCGACATCGTTACGCTGAAATCCGCGCCTGTCAGCTCACAGGATACGCTGTTTACGCAGGCGGCAGAACTTGCAGACAAAATCGATACGCTACCTATGATCGCACCCGATCAGCCAGGCGCGCAGCCTTTGGGGGGATCTTCCACCTCGGGTAATGCGTCCGCAAGCGAAGGTCAGTCTGCTGGCAATGCCACAGAAAATTCTGACGTAACAGATCCTTCTGCGCCTTGGTATGATCGCGCCTGGAGCGAAGTGAAAAGCTGGCCGGCTGCGGCCTGGAACGGACTTCGTTCAGACCTGGGTGGCGTGGTCAGAGTTGAAAAGCTGGCCGATCCCAACCAGGTTCTGCTCACTGTCGATCAGGCATCGCAATTGCGCGGTAACCTGAAGCAGAATCTGCGTTTTGCTCAGCAGGCGCTGCTCAATGGTCAGCAGGGCATCTGGACCCGTTCGCTGGAAACGGTAGAAAAAGGCCTGCGCCAGAGCTTCAATCAGGATTCTTCCGATACGCAACAGGCAATTGCACAGGTTCAGGCGCTGCTCAAAGCCGGCGTTCGACCAAAGACACCCGAGATTACGCAAAGTGTGAAGGCGGTTCAGGAAACACGTAATCAGCTCAAATCCATGAGCGCCGGACAGGAGTAATGCATGCGAACCAGTCTGAAATTACTCGTCCTGCTTGCAGTCGCTGTTGCCGCCGCCTTGCTGTTGCGTGATTCCAGCGGTTACTTCATGGTAGTAACCGGTGACGAACGCCGGACGCTGTCGCTTGCCGCTGGCCTGGTGTTCATCGTCCTGGCTTTCTTTGTTTTTTATCTGCTGTTTCGATTCATCGGATTCCTGATGGATGCGCCATCACGCATCCGTAACTGGAACCATCGTCGACATACACGCAAAGATTATGATCTGCTTGAGCGTGGGTGGATGGAGCTTCTGGAAGGGCGCAGCAGCCCGGCCGAGAAAGACCTGACCCGCCTGCTCAATCGCAGTCGTGACAGCGGACGTCAGGCGCTGGCCAGTCTTGCTGCAGCTAAAGCGGCACATAACCAGGGCCGTTATGCCGAGCGTGACGCATTGCTGCTGACCGCGCAATCCAAAGCGGAAGGCAATTCCAGAATGCAGGATGCCACTGCCACCATCCGCGCCGAAATGCTGCTGGAGCAGGGCGAGGCAAAACAGGCTCTCGGCCTGCTGGAGCCTCTGGCCAAAAGCGGTGGTGCCAATCAGGATCATATCCAGAAGCTGCTGCTGCGTGGTTACAAGCAAATCGGCAACCAGGACAAGCTGCTGGATGTTGCGCGTACCCTGAACCGGAAAGGCACAATTGATCCTTTTGAAGGTCAGCGCCTGATCGAACACGCCGGTGCCGCTGTGATGAAGGCGACGACCCGCGACAGCTGGGCAAATACCTGGAAGACGTTCAGTTCCGCTGAAAAAACCATGCCACTCATTGCGCTGGCAGCGGCGGAAAAAGCCCAGGCTGCAGGCCATCCGGATACGGCCGGCCAGATTCTGGAAACGTCATTACGGGAAAATGTGGATGCGCGCCTTCTGAACGCCTATGTTCAGTGCCCGCAGGAACAGGTTAACGCACGTCTTACCAAGGCTCAGAAATGGCTGGAAAAAGATGAAAACAACCCTGATCTGCTCAACGCCCTTGGTTTTTTATGCCTGGCAGCCCAGTTGTGGGGGCAGGCAGAGCGTTATCTGACGCGCAGCCTCAAACTGCGTGAAGACCCACGTACGCATTCGCTGCTGGGCGCGCTCTATGATCGCCTGGGCAAACCCGCAGAAGCCGTCAAACACTGGCGCCTGGCTTCGGCGTCGGTCTCCATGCTGCCTGTCGTCGCTGGTGAAAAATACCTGCCAGCGGCAGATACGCGTCTGGACCCGGACGGTCCGCCAGATCGCAAGCGTGCCGAAGCAGAGGCTGAAGAGGCGCGCATCGACAACGAGACGCCTGAAAAGACCATCTATGCCAAACGGCCGGAAACCGATGACGAGTACTTCGACAGTGCTCCCATTCCCGGAATCCGTTCCGATGAACTGAATGAAAAATCGTAAACACAGTAACCTGAAGAGTTGACTATGAGCTTGAAAAATGTCCCTGCCGGTTCCAAAACGCCGGAAGAATTCAACGTCGTGATCGAGATTCCAATGAACGCGGATCCGGTCAAATATGAAGTGGATAAAGAGTCCGGTGCGGTCTTTGTGGATCGCTTCATGACCACATCCATGCATTACCCATGCAACTACGGATATATCCCCGACACACTGTCAGATGATGGCGATCCCGTCGATGTGCTGGTTCTCACACCATTTCCAGTTGCCGTTGGATCGGTCATCAAGTGCCGTGCGCTTGGTGTACTGCAGATGGACGACGAAGCCGGCGGTGATGCGAAACTGCTGGCCCGGCCCGTTGACAAACTGTACCCGCTGTACGCGAACATGAAATCCTATACAGACCTGCCAGAGCTGGAACTGCAACGTATCCAGCACTTTTTCGAGCACTATAAGGACCTCGAGAAAGGCAAATGGGTCAAGGTAAAAGGCTGGGAAGGCATCGATGCTGCCCATGCCGAAATCACCTCCAGTATCGAAAGATTCCAGAAAGGTAAATAATCTACTGGACAGACATGCTTTCAATAAAGGGCACGGCAGTACAACTTCCGGGCCCTTTTTTTGATGGGTCGTATATGGAATCCGGCAGCGGATCCATGATGACATTTGATTGATCAATGATAACCAGGATAATTGAAGAGACTGCCATGAATTATGTTTTTCCCGCCCCAGAAGTTGTTTCCCTTCCTGTCGTCGGCAGCGACGATCGTTTCCCTGTGCGACGCGTTTATTGCGTAGGCCGCAATTATGCCGAACACGCCAAGGAAATGGGCTTTACCGGTCGTGAAGACCCGTTCTTCTTCTGCAAACCAGCCAACGGGCTGCTGCCAATCGCCGATGGAGAAACAGGCCAGATGCCATACCCATCCAAGACAAATGATCTGCACCACGAAATGGAGCTGGTTGTTGCTATCGGTAAGGCTGGCAAGGATGTATCCGTAGAAGAAGCGAAAGAGATGGTCTGGGGATATGCACTGGGTCTGGATATGACTCGTCGTGACCTTCAGGGCGAAGCCAAAAAGCAGGGCAGGCCATGGGAAGTGGGCAAGGCATTTGATATGTCCGGTCCGATTGGTCCGATTCATCCTGCCGCCAGTGTGAGCAATATCGACAAGGCAGCAATTTCTCTTGATGTGAACGGACAGACGCGTCAGAAAAGCACTATCGCGTCCCTGATCTGGTCCATTCCCGAATCCATCGCATTCCTGTCCGGCCTGTTCGAGTTGCAGCCAGGCGATCTGATTTTCTCGGGCACACCTGAAGGTGTAGCCGCCGTGAAGGTGGGCGATGAGCTGGTGGGCAAAGTGGAAGGCCTGGGCGAGCTCAAAGTTCGTATCGTCTGAGATTGTGATACTGGTTTCTACTAGTCCTGAAGCCCTCAAAACGTTAAATAATAAGACACCCCGGTTCGTGGTGTCTTATTATTTTGTGATACAAATCAAGCAGATACGAAAGTTGACTAACACCTGAAAAATCGCAGATGTTACAAATACAAGCATTTTATGGTCGTTCTGTAATGATCTTTAGAGTGAAAGTGCGAATAATGGTTTCTACTGATTTTGTATTTCAACTAAAGAGGGATAAGTCATGAAGCTTAATACGACACGATCACTGGTTCTGACAGCCGTTTTTGCAGGATTCCTGGGTCTGGCCGGATGTGACAAGGGAGACGACGCAGCAGCCCCTGCAGCGCCAGGTACAACTTCTGAGGCACCAGCTTCACCGGCTCCGGCAGCCGAACCCGCTGCTCCATCTGAATCTGCTCCTGCCGAAGGCACAACACCAGCTCCTTCTGGTGACGCACCTGCTGCTGATGGTTCTTCTACAGGCACTGAAGGTTCAACCTCTGGTGGTACGCAGTAAGCCTTGACTTTCGAGCCGGACGCCAGCCGGAGGATACCCTTTTGGGCTGGCGTTTGATCATAAACAAGTCTGTAAATGAAAAACCGGCATGAGAGAGCCGGCAAAAAGATTATTTTACTAATCCACAATTAGCGCAGCGGACCCTTCACGGGACTGACTTGAAGAAGATTACTCTCTCTGGGCGACCTGACAATCTGATTGTCGGTCGCTTTTTTTTGATCAGGATGCGACGGGCACATTCTGAAAATCCGGCATTATGAGCTCTTGAGGCAGGTGCTCATGAATGTTTTGCGAGCATCGCCCGTCAGCGACTTGCTCTTGGCATCTTTATTGCAGTCAGCCATGCGTTGCTGTGAACTGCTTAGCGGCTTGCCATCCTTGGTCGTGCTGTGATTGCTCAGACACTCTTTCATGAAGGTTTTACGGGAATCTCCCTGCAGGTTCTTTGTTTTGGCATCGGCGTTGCAGGTTGTCATACGATTCTGCTGGCTATTTTCCTTTTTTGCTGTTGTGGCAGACTGGGCAAAGCTGGCCGTACAAAAAAGGCTACCGGCAATCGCAGCGGCAAACGCTGCCTGACATACTGTTTTCATTTTTCATTCCTTCAATGGAAAAAAAATCAGGCATGATCGGATGGTCATGCTTTACAAAGCATACGCCGAATTCAGTAAATACGGTGAGCAAAATATTGCAAATGTCGTTGCAATATCTTTGCGTAAAAAATACCCCGAAAAACGGATTGCCATCCAATTCCGGGGTATCTGTCTGACGTTTCGCTGACAAACGATCAAGTCGAATGCGCTGGAGATTTGACTTGCGTTCTGCAACGCTTCGACCTGACTCTGCCTCCACAGGCAAAGCCGATGACGTTTGTCATTAAGCCAGTTATTTTTTCATCATATCGAAGAACTGATCGTTGTTCTTCGTAGACTTGATCTTGTCCAGGATGAATTCCATGGCTTCCACTTCATCCATATCGTGAATGAACTTGCGCAGCACCCAGACGCGTTGCAGTCTCTCGGGTTTCATCAGCAGTTCTTCGCGACGCGTTCCTGATTTGTTCAGGTTGATAGCAGGGTAGATACGTTTTTCAGCAAGACGACGCTCAAGATGAACTTCACTGTTACCCGTACCTTTAAACTCTTCGTAAATAACCTCATCCATGCGGCTGCCGGTTTCGATGAGCGCCGTGCCGATAATGGTGAGCGAGCCGCCTTCTTCGATATTGCGGGCGGCACCAAAGAAGCGTTTCGGGCGTTGCAGTGCGTTGGCGTCCACACCACCGGTCAGTACCTTGCCTGAAGAAGGAACAACGGTGTTATAGGCCCGGGCCAGACGGGTGATGGAATCAAGTACGATAACCACATCTTTTTTGAGCTCGACCAGGCGCTTGGCTTTTTCAATGACCATTTCTGCCACCTGCACGTGACGCGTTGCAGGTTCGTCGAAGGTCGATGCTACGACTTCACCGCGTACGGTGCGAGTCATTTCCGTCACTTCTTCGGGGCGTTCGTCCACCAGCAGTACGATGAGTGTGGCGTCGGGGTAGTTGGTGGTAATGGAGTGAGCAATGTGCTGCATCATGACCGTTTTACCCGATTTGGGGCTGGCAACGATCAGGGCACGCTGGCCTTTACCGATAGGCGAGAAGATATCCAGGATACGG
>JBEBTQ010000190.1:0-6590 GCA_040393685.1 Advenella kashmirensis
CCACACAGACATCATCGGTACAGGCTACAAATCACTGCAGGAAAACCAGGAAGTGACTTTCGTGGTTGCTGAAGGCCCTAAAGGTCCTCAGGCTAAAGAAGTTTCAGCCAAATAATATTTGCGCTGTGACAAGGATGCCGCCTACGGGCGGTATTTTTTCGTCTGTCGATTGTGAAAGGGACTCCAACGTTGTGGGTGAATGACAACGAATCTGCGTTTTACTGCCGTTTCTTACGTTCTACTTACAAATTAATACAAAAGTACGTTCTGGCAGATTTTCCTCAACGGCGGAAGAGTTATCGCAAGCCGCATACACGAGACTGCCTCATCGAGTGAACACAACAAGGCTGCAACTTGATTCGTTCGATTGTGATATTTTCATTGAAAATGAGAATAGTTATTATTACAATGGAAGGCTGATTTGCAGATAGCCCTGGTTTTCGTTCACGGCTGCGGTTTGCCGACCCGGGTTTTTGACAGACTTCGGCGTCGTTTGCGCGGTCGGCTATCTGCGGTAACTGCCTTTACAAGGCACGTAAATTGAGCATGTTTAACGTATCACAATCTTCTTCATCGGTACCACTGTCCTTTCGGCTGACAGGCCTTGCCGCTTCACTCGCTCTCCTGACCGGTGCGGCGTGGCTGGGTACGCTGGATCTTACACCCCCCCTGGTGAAAGCGCAGGAAGAGGCCGTCATGGTGTCGATTATCGACGAACCTGTAAGACCTCCTCCGAAAGGAGAAGAAGTGGCGCCTGCACCCGAACCCGAGGTCCAGCCACCACCACCAGAACCCGAGCCTGAACCAGAGCCTGAACCGGAACCTGAACCAACACCACCACCCGAAGAAATCATTCCGCCGCCTGAACCGGTGCCGGACCCTGTTTATGAGCTCAAGCCTGAGCCTAAACCGGTAGTCGAGCCCAAGCCTGAGCCTAAACCAGAGCCCAAGCCGAAACCGAAGCCCAAACCAAAACCCAAACCGAAGCCTAAGCCCAAACCCGAACCTCGTCCGGAACCCAAGCCGGTGCAACCAGCGAATAATCTGTCCAACATCAAGATTGACCGGAACATTTCGCTCAAGCCCGTGGGGGTTCCCAATGGGGCCGAGTCGCGTCCTTCCGGCGGGCAGACGAATCTTGCGCCCAAGGTTGTCTCATCGGTCAGTTATCTGGTCAAGCCTAAGCCTACCTATCCGCGTGCTGCAAAAATGCGCGGCGAGACGGGCACCGTGCTGGTACGCGTGCATATTACGACTGGCGGCTCAGTCAAGAGTGTGTCGTTGCAGAAAGGACTGCCTTATGATTCGCTCAACGAAGCTGCTCTCAGTGCCGTGAGACGCGCGCGTTTCCGACCTTATACAGAAAATGGTGTTCCTCGTGAATCCATTGCCGATGTACCTATTGTTTTTCAATAAAGGAATTTATTCATCATGACTACCCAATGGCTGTCATCCTCATTTATTGCGCTTGCGCAGGCGGTGCCTGACACCGAGCCACATAGTCCTGGCATCATGGATTTTCTGCTCCAGAGTGACATCGTGGGCAAAACGCTCTTTGGTATTCTGGTGCTGATGGCGCTGGTGACCTGGTATCTCATTGTGGTCAAAGTGCTGATGAATATCAGTGGTACGCGACGGGGCAACAAGTTTTTGCATCGATTCTGGAACTCCCAGTCACTGGATCAGGTGGACCAGGATCTACATAAATATGGTGCCCGTGATCCGTTCTCCCGACTGGCTGATCAGGCATTGCATGCACGTGATCATCATTCTCGTTACGGCGCCAGCAATCTGGCAGAACTGGGCAGCAACTCTGAATTTGTGGCCCGTCGAATGAAGAAAGTCATTGATGAGGAAACCGCGCAGGCCGAGAATGGTTTGTCTGTACTGGGTTCCATCGGTTCAACGGCGCCATTTGTTGGCCTTTTCGGTACTGTATGGGGCGTGTACCACGCGCTGATTGGTATCGGTATGGCAGAAGCTGGCGTGACTATCAACAAGATTGCCGGTCCGGTTGGCGAAGCGCTGATCATGACAGGTCTGGGTCTGGCAGTGGCCATCCCTGCGGTGTTGGCATACAACGCATTCGTGCGTCGCAATCGTGTGATGCTGGCAAGACTGGATGCGTTTGCGCATGATCTTTATGCATTTGTGACCACGGGCCAGCAGTTCGAGAGCCATAATTCCAAAGTGCGCAGCCTGCGCGGCGGCGGCGGTGGTCGATAGGACAAACAGGAGATAATCATGGCTTTTGGAAGCTTTGATCAGAAAAATGGTTCGGCTCATCCGATGACCGAAATCAACATGGTTCCCTTGATTGATGTGATGCTGGTTCTGCTGGTGATTTTCATCATTACGGCACCATTGATGGCCCATTCAATCAAGATCGATCTGCCACAGGTGAGCAGCAAACCTGTAGAGCAGGATCCGGTGATCATCGATCTGGCCATGGACAAGAGTGGTGCGCTGTTCTGGAATGATGAACCGGTCAACCTGAGCGACTTGCGGGAAATGTTTGTAAATGAGGGCAAACGTGATCCGCAGCCGGAATTGCGAATTCGTGCCGATGCCGATACGCGCTACGAAGAAATGGCCCAGGTGCTTTCCATGGCCAAAGGTTCCGGTCTGAAAAAACTGGGGTTCATTACCCAGCCGGGTTCCGCCAATGCGGCTGCCAGTGACGGTGCAGAGGGTAGTAATGCTGCTGCAAAAAGTCCTTCCTCGCCGGCAAATACCGGCACGTCGACACCTTCTTCAAGTGCCAGTGGCAAAGTGACACCGGCAAACTGATCAGATTATCTCCGTAGTCTGATGGGCCGCAGAGAGGCGCCCAAAAAAAGGACTGGAACTTTTTAAAGGTTCCAGTCCTTTCCCGTTTCAGGGCCGGGATTGATCACATTCAGATCAATCTAACCACATTCGTATTGATCACATCTGCATTCTTCGAATCAGAGCGACTCTTCCTGTTTGCCGTAATATTTCACGCCAATTTTAATGCGATCGCGGCCCTGAGCGCGGCGATGGCGATTGGTATCTCGCAGCGAATAAACACAGCCGCAATATTCCTGCTGGTAGAATTCTTCACGCTTGCTGATTTCGATCATCCGTGCTGAACCACCGCCCTTGCGCCAGTTGTAGGTCCAGTAAACCAGTTCAGGGTAACGACCAGCGGCACGTTCACCGCAGCCATTAATCTGATTCATATCCTTCCAGCGCGAGATGCCCAGTGAGCTGGTGATGGTATCGAAACCATGTTCGTGCGCATACAGCGCTGTACGCTCAAACCGCATGTCAAAACACGCCGTACAGCGAATACCGCGCTCAGGTTCGTTTTCCATGCCTTTCACACGGTCGAACCAGTTATCAACATCGTAGTCTGCATCAATGAATTCGATGCCATGCTGTTCGGCAAAGCGTATGTTCTCTTCCTTGCGGATTTCGTATTCGCGCACAGGATGAATATTGGGGTTATAGAAGAAAATGGAGTAATTGATGCCCGAAGCAAGCATGGCTTCCATGACTTCGCCGGAACAGGGCGCGCAGCAGGAGTGCAGCAGCACTTTTTTGCGGCCGTCTGGCAGGGCGAGTTTCGGGCGTTCAATATTGGTAACAGTGACCATGGCGTTATTGCAATTAATGTTCTCTAAGCCCTCATTTTAGGATATTTCACCCGAAATTTAAGCCGAAGCCTGAAAAATGCCTTTATTTTCAGGCCCTTTTTGTTCTTTTGAACGATGGATTATCTGTTTTCAGGGTCAATCAGGCGCCTTGGCCGAAAACCTCCGTCCACAATTTGCATACGGCATCGCGTTCGTCACTCAGCAGGCTCGGATCAATCCGCGCCTTTTCGTCTCCTTTAAGACGAACCGCATGCTGCATACGACGCAGGATACGATAGCTGTCGGCAGCCTTGCGGGCGTGTTCCGCATTGAGCAGACCCACTTCACCGGCAATATTGAGCAGGGCGATATTGCCCAGATTCTCCAGCAATTGCTTATGCTGACGTGAATAGGCCAGAACACAATATTGCGTAATGAATTCGATATCCACCATGCCGCCGTGATCATGCTTGACATCAAACAGCTCGGTCTTATTGGGGTGTCCGGCGCGGATCTTCGCACGCATCTCAATGACTTCCTTCCTGAGCTTCTCCGGATCACGTTCCAGCAGCAGGATGTCGCGGCGAATGCGCTCAAAGGTTTTGCCAATGTCAGGGTCCCCTGCGGAAAAGCGCGCACGGGTCAGGGCCTGGTGCTCCCAGACCCAGGCGTGCTCACGCTGATACTTTTCAAAAGTATCCACAGAAACGGCCAGCAGACCGGCATCGCCATCCGGGCGCAGTCGCAGATCAGTTTCGTAAAGCCGACCTGAGGAGGTCATGCTGGATAACCAGGTGCTCAATCGACGACCAAGCTTTGCATAGACCTCCAGGGCATAATCGCCCGGATCGTCAAATAATAGCACCAGATCCAGGTCGGAGGCGTAGCCCAGTTCCTTGCCGCCGAGCTTACCGTAAGCGATGACGGCAAATTTTGGCATATCGTAGATCGGGTCGCCTGGCTTGATTTCCTTGGGTCGTACCCGGGGCCAGACGCGTTTCAGGCTTTCCTGCAACAAGGCATCGGCCAGCGCTGAGAGCTGGTCAGCCAGTTTTTCAACAGTCAGTTCGCCTTCCAGATCCTGCGCAAGGAGCTGAAAGCTGATCTGCTTCTGCACATCGCGCATGACATTCATCTGCTGTTCAACGTCGGGTGTGCCGTCCTGCAGGACGCAGGCATCCAGCTCCTTTTCAAGCTGCTTTGCGCTTTGCTCGATATTGACGGGTTCCATCAGGCTGTTCCACTCGATCAGGCTATCCAGCAATATCGGATTGGCCGTCAGGTAGCTTGCTGCCCAGGGACTGGCAGCCATGATTCTGGCTACGCGCGCCAGCGTGTCAGGAAATTCGGCCAGCAAGGCAATATAGGAACTGCGCTGGGCAATGGTTTCAATCAGGTCGAACAGTCGTGCGCAGGCCGTATTGGGCAGTGGCGTGCGTGATGCGGCCTCCACGACCAGCGGCAGAAGTTTCTCCAGCCTTGCCCGTCCACTGTTTGACAGAGCGCGAATGCGCGAACTGTCCAGCAATGATTCCAGCCGGTGTTCCACATCATCGGGATCATGTTCTGCAAATTGCTGTTTGATAATCTGTTCAAGATCGCGATCCTGTCCGCTTTCACCGGTATTGGACTGTGTCTGCTGTCCGTTGCTCTGATCGTCATTCAGTCCGGCGATCCGGAATGCATCGCGGAAGGTATCGGCCACGAATTTACGGTGCTCTGCGAGCTGTTTGGTGAAGTCCTCTAGCGTGTAGCCCATCACGGTGGCCAGTGCCGCCATTTTCTCTTCGTCATTGGGCAACAAATGAGTCTGTTCGTCTTCGCGGTATTGCAGGAAGTGTTCAACGCGCCGCAAGTATCGGTAGGCGGCTTCGAGCTTCTCACCGGTCTCCTGGTTGATCAGACCAGCTCGCACTTCCGCGTGCAATGCCTTGATCAGGCAACGTTCCTGGATGGTGGGAAGTCGACCCCCTTTGATCAGCTGGGATAACTGAACCACAAACTCGATTTCGCGGATTCCGCCTTCACCCAGCTTGATATTGTGTACAGTATCGACGCCATTTTTGGAAAGGGCACGGCGCTGCCAGTCCTGGCGGATTCGCTCGCGAAGCTGACGCAATGACGCCAGCGTATCGAAGTCGAAATATTTTCGGTAAATAAAGGGCAGGCGCAGGCTTTCCAGCTGCTGTTCAAACGGTTCCGGATCACTGCCTTCAAGCGCCTTGACGTGAATGATGCGCGCCTTGAGCCACGCGTAGCGTTCCCATTCCCGACCCTGGGCGATGAGATAATGTTCCAGCGCATCCAGGCTCCAGGCCAGCGGGCCGGAATCACCATCAGGTCGCAGGCGCAGGTCAGTGCGAAAGACCTGCCCATTGGCATCCTGATCAGAGAGAATCGGCATCATGCGTCGGGTAAGCCGACCATAGAACTCATGATAGCTGAGCGGACGTCGCCCCGTCGTTTCGCCTTCTTCAGGATAAAGCATGATCAGATCGATATCCGAAGAGACATTTAACTCGTAACCACCCAGCTTGCCCATGCCCAGAATGATCATTTCCATGGGTTTGCCCGTGGCGGGATCTGTCGGAATGCCGTGCACTTCCGTCATCTCGGTCATGACGCTGGTGTAGGCCTGACGAACCGCAAAGTCGGCCAGGAATGACATTGCATGGGTGATTTCTTCCAGTGGGGTGTCGCCGCTCGTATCCCGCAAGACCAGGACATCAAAGATACGACTGCGCAGCTTGCGAAGAATGGCGCGGCATTGCTCCACATCCCAGCGCTCGGCGGGTGCGTTGAGTTCTGTTGCGATCTCCTGCGCCCATTGCGTGATTCGCTCCGATGTCAGTGGTTCGGCTGCGTCTTCGCGCAGGCGCGCCTCAAGTTCGGGTCTGACGCTTACGCGTCGACGCAGATGTCCGGACCAGGCAAGAGCCTTTTGCAGGGTTTGGATACAATTCATGGCAAGTCAGTGTGATGAATGGGATG
>JBEBTQ010000191.1:0-6549 GCA_040393685.1 Advenella kashmirensis
GACAATCAGACATGCCAGCGCAATAGACGCCTGCATCAGTCTTTTTGTTGGTATCCGCATCACAGGCGCATCGCCGCGGATCTGCTCCTCAAGAGACACCCCGGGAGACGCCACCGGACGCAGCGGAGACATGGTAAAGTGCTGTGGTTCAATATGTACTGTCTCTGATTCCTGACCTTCGCCAAAAACCAGATCAAAGCCCGGTATTTCCCTGGTATTTACATCCAGCGGAACATAAAAGCTCTGATAATTCATGATGATCTGGTAGTGCTGCTGCCCTGCTTCCGATTGTTCCTCTATATCAACTGAACGCAGGTCCAGCCAGTAATTGATTGGTCCCGGCTGAGGCAGCCCGGATCGGTGCAAAGGCACCCCGCTGCTCGCGATATCAATTCTGACGGGAATGATGTCTCCGACTATCCAGCCTGCCGGACGGGGCAGACTGACCTGCAGGCTATCGACTTTGGCACGCGCGTATCCGGACTGAGCCAGCAAACCCAGCGCCACCAGCAACAACAAAAAAGGCGACAACCTACGTAACATCCTGCCTCCTAACGCCCCAGCAAATAGGCATTCAATGCCTCTGTGTCAATCCTGTCCCGTATTCTGAATGGCGGGTTACCGTACTGCCTGCAAATCTCGTCCATTCCCTCCCGTCGCTGCGCTGCCATCTCCAGCCAGCGTCGTTTCAGCGATGGACGAAGCAGAACAAACCGGCGCTGACCTGATTCCATATCCGCAAAATCGGCAATTCCCCAATCAGGCAGGTCAGCAATTGCCTTATCTTCAAGAACAACAGGAATCACATCATGCTGCACAAACAGGCCAAGTGTCTGATCAACATCCTCCAAAGGGAACAGAAAATCAGAGATCAGAAATACCAGTTTGCGCGGACCTGCCAGATACGGAACAGCTGCCATTAATCCGCTGGCACTGTTATCCGAAGGTTCGGTTCGTTTCAATCGATCCAGCATGGCCGTAACGCCAGCCCGATTCCGACTGGCGGCAAAACTTATCTCTTCGTGGATATCCCTGCCGCAAGCGTAGAGGCCGAAACTGTCTCCAATGCGATGCGCTGCCCGTGCAAGCAGACTGCACAGTTGGGCGGCGATGGCCAGTTTACCTTTTTCTCCGCCTGCGGCCATGGAAGCCGAGACATCAACTACGACATAAACCGCAACTGCCAGACGTGGCTGGTACTGCCTGACATACAGCTGGCCAAAGGGATCGCGCATGCTACGCCGCAAGTCGAGGCGCCGCATATCGGGTGAACGTTCGAAAGGAACCAGTCCGCGAAAGACACCCATATCTGCCGAACCCGTACCGCGATGGCTGCCCGGATGAATGCCTTGTACGCGCCAGCGCAAGGCGTATTCAATATCTCCCCCTGATGCTGCGACAGAATCAGAAATATCAGTGTCGACGCCACCATGGGCAACGGACATCACTGTGGGGGAATGCAATTGAATCATGGCACCGCCACATTCGCGAAAATCCGGTGACAAAATTCCGGGAGGATGTCTTCTCGCCGTGGCTCATAAATGGGATTCAGAAAGATCCGATGTGCGACCGTTTCATAAAAAACCTCACGCACGTCCTCAGGAATCACGTGATCCCGGCCTTCCAGCCAGGCAAGTATCCTGGCGGCTCGAACCAAAATGCCCATACCACGCGGGCTGGCACCGCCCTTCACAAGCCGTGCCATGTCGATGCCCGGCAGGTCTATGCCATTTTGTTCCGGATATCTCACGGCGTCCCAAAGGCTCACCACGTACTGCTGGAGGGTATCACTGACCTGAATCTCCTGCTGTATTCTCGCGGCTACTCCGTTCAGCTTTGTATAATCCAGCAAACCGGAAGACAGCTCCTCGATCAGGCTGTCCACATCATAATAGCGCGGGTTGAAAATCAGATCCTGTCGCAGCTGCCGATCCTGCGGCGCCTGCACTGCAATCTCCATGAAGAAACGATCTCTGGCTGCCGCCGGGAGCTCAAAGGTCTCTTCTTTTTCAATCTGGTTTCTGTCAGCAAACACCAATACGTGGGGCAGCGGAATATCTGCGTTGAACGCATTGACGGCTTTCTCGGCCATCAGCCTTAACAGCAATGAATGAACCTGAGGACGGGCGCGATTAATTTCGTTGAAGAAAAAGACCGACAAATCCGAGCCATGTGCGATTAATGGTCCCGGGTCAACGCGGGGTCGACCTTCTTCATTAAGATAGGTGTGATAAATAAGATCGGCAGGCATCAGGTCAATTGTGCCTTCCACCCGTCCATAGGCACCACCAACCACGCGTGCCACGGCGCGCAGCAACAGCGTTTTTCCAACGCCCACATCGCCTTCCAGCAAAACATGGCCCCTTGCAAAAATCGCAATTGTGATCAAACGAATACTGCGGGTCTGCCCGATCACCACCTTTGCGACTTCACGCTCAAAGCTGAGCGCTCGCTCGCGCCATTGAACAATGTCGATGTCCGCACCGGAAGTACCCTGAACCATGAATCTTTTCTCCCAAACGTTCATTTCGTGTCACGTTAAAACGACTCAGCAATCGTGACCTCGCTTTCCTGGCGCAGGCGGCAGCCTGAATCATCAGCGACGATTCAGGCATACACTGCCCGCCCCCCGAAGCGATCAGGACGCGGGAATTTTTTTGACGTCGTACTCGAACTTTCCGGTTTTCTTAAAATTCTCAACACGAAGTTTATTGCGCTCTTCCATTTTCTGAATACTTTCCTGCTGCTTGGCCACCTCCTTGGGGTCATGCTTGGGATCATATTTGGAACCCTGGACCTTGTCGGGATAACCCGGCTTGGGTTCCCAGCAGTTACCCGGCGCCTTGCACTTTGTGCCGTCATAGGCATAAACACCGGCCGAGCCAAGGGCCAATACCGCCGCGCCCGCTACCACGACCATCGAACGTACTATACTCTGTCTCATCATTTGCTCCTCTTTTATCATTTCCTGCCCGTTGATCAAAACTGAACCTCAGGTACAGGACCCGTTTCCCGCGTCTTGAACGCAAGATTTGCCATTCGCAGCTAGCGAATTATTCCTTGTACGGCTTGAATTTCTTTTTCTGCTCATCAGTCAGCCACTCGGCATCTTCGGCCTTGCCGGTATACAAATGCCTGACCCACGCCATGGCGTGCAGAATCTCATCTTGTGTCAGAAACTCTGCCTGAGGTCCCATCTGGCGTGTGGCTCCGCCAAAAATGACCTCAAACATTGCCTTATCTTCTTCCAGATCGTATGTCCAGTTGCCATGATTGAGCGCCGGACCAATTTTCCCCTCAGCCAGGTGCCCATGGCAACCTGAGCAGGAAGTTGTAAATATCTGCTTGCCTTTGGCCAGTGCCTCTTCGTCCTCGTTGTAAGGATTGTGACCGGTCTGAATAAACTCTTTGACTGCCGGCGTGTCGCGACCCTCTTCTTTCCCTGAATTCAGATCAAGGGGCTCGCCTGTCACAATATTAATGAAAGGCATTTGCTGGGCCGCTACAGGAACCGCACAGGCGGCAGCGACAAGAAAAAGTAAGGCGGGCTTGGTAAATACGTGCTTCATCATACGATCTTCATCTCCTGGAATGTTGAGCCGGAATTGCTACCCCTGGGCTCCTCTTACTTCGAATCTACTGGTAACAGAGGAATGCCTTCCTCTTTCAGAATTTGTGTAATTTGTGGCTGTGCCTTTTCAAGGGCGGCATCCACCTCTTTCATCAGCGCACTATCATTCTTGCGTGTTGCGACTGACTGTGAATAGTTGAATTCAATTGTCTTGCCCTGACCATCTGCAACGCGATCCTTGGGTACAAATTCCATTGTCAATGGAACGCTGGAGGCTTTTACATAGCGCCCCACCTCAGCACCGAATCCGATTGCAGCGTCCGCATTACCCTGAATGACTTCGTTGATCATCCGTGCCGGATCAAGACGAATGTATTGATTTCTGGCGGAACGGAAATTGACCAATGAATACATGTAGTTCATGTTTGTCTCGAACTTGCCGATAGCCTTCAGGATGGCTTCAGCAGGTGAACCAACTGCCATCGCGATATTGGTCAGCTTTGCCAGTTCGTTATCTTCCCAGTCCTTGATATGAATATTGCGGTCTGTGCGGGTGACAAAAACATAGCCTGTCCGGTAATAGGGTTTTGATGTCAGAACACGTTCATCACCTGTGTCCAGTCCCATCACAACATCGCACTGATTCTTGTCCAGAAAATCCCTGACCAGATAAATCGCAGGCTTTTCCGTGAATACGAACACGGGCTTTCTTCCCATGGCCGCTGCAAGCGCGTTGGCGACCTTATTTTCAAACCCGGTACCATCCTTGGTTGAGTAAGGATTTTCGTTTGCACTGGCACAAATTCGCAATGTGTCTGGAGACGCAGGAATTTCGCCCTCTTTCTGCTGCGCATGAGCAGCGCCTGCCCACAAGGACGCAGAAAGCATAATCGGCACCGACAGACTCAGGCAGGCCAATTCCCTACGCATCGCTTTCATCATATTTTGTCTCCGTTATTACGACATGATTGCCGTATTATTTCGTGTTCTGTTGCCTTTTGATCCTGCGAACCCGCCATCCGGCAAGATGGCGGGCCCCCCGCAAGCGGCGGGAACGTCAGACGTTATGATAATTACATTTTGGCAGGCTCAGCCTTTTTGGCTGGCGCTTCCTTGGCTGAATCACTATCGGAAGACGCACCACCTTTGGCTGCACCAGCGGCGGAAGCATACTCACCTTTTGTAGGATCGTCGTTAACGCCTTTACCATCCAGTGAGAACACCATCACCCCACCACCCATGGCCGTGTAATGCTGGATGTTTTTGAATGCACCCACCGAACCAAGACCGGCAGTCGGATCATCAAGATCGAACACCAGACCAACGCCAGGCCAGCCACCGACACCGTAGTAAATGGCCACGTACTGAACGCCATCATGCATGTATGTCATTGGGTGACCAATTACACCAGAAGGCAGACGGTACTTCCATACGAGCTTGCCATCACGGGTATCACGTGCTTTGATATATCCGTCCAGCGTACCGTAGAACACCACGTTTCCTGCTGTTGCCATCGTACCGCCCCAGACTGCAAAGCGCTCCATGACTTCCCAGTCAAATTTGCCGGTGATTGCATCATAGGATTTGACCTGACCCAGACCAACAAAATTCTGGCGGTCGCCTTTTGGTCCTGGATACATGCTCAGTGTGGCGCCCACGAAGAACTGGCCGGCACGGTATGGCAGCATGAACGGTTCCCAATCCATACAAATGTGGTTTACACCCATATAGAACCGTTGTTTATCAGGATCATAAGAGTCATGTCCCTGATTGTGATAGCCCATTGCTGACGGGCAGATCTCGCGGCCTTTATGATCCATGCGTGTACCAAACTCGGGATCGCGCTGTGGCAAACCGGTTTTCAGATCAACTTTCTTGACCCAGTTGACGGTGTCATCAATTTTATTTGCGGAAACCATTTCACCCGTTTCACGATCGAGCGTATAGATAATGCCGTTACGATCCGGGTGAGTCAGCAATTTGCGCATTTTGCCGTCTTTGTCTTTCTGCTCACTGAGCATCATGACGTTCACACCGGCGTAATCCCACTCATCGTGAGGTGTTTTCTGATAGGCGAATTTCGCTTCTCCGGTGTCCACATCCCGACCCCAAATAGCCATTGTCCATTTGTTGTCACCAGGACGCATGGTTTCGTTCCATGGAGATGGGTTACCGGTACCGAAGTACACCATGTTGGTTTCCGGGTCATACGCATACCAACCCCAGTTTGTACCACCACCAATTTTCCAGGCATCGCCTTCCCAGGTTTCCGTGCCCAGTCCTTTCTGACCGTACTGAGGTGTCTTCTCATTGAAGTTATCGGCGAGACGAATATCCTCATCAGGACCTGTGGCATATGCACGCCACTTTTGTTCACCCGTTTTCACATCGTAGGCTGTGACATAACCACGCACGCCAAGTTCAGCGCCTGATGAACCGATAAGCACTGTATCCTTGACAACATACGGAGCGATGGTGAGTGTGGAACCGACTTTATAGTCTGAGTTCTCCACCTTCCAGTACTCTTCACCAGTTTCGGCGTTAAGCGCAACAACGTGGCCATCCAGAAGGGTTTTCAGAATCAGCGCTGGTGTTTTACCATCGCCAGGCCAGTAACCCAGACCGCGATTGACCACGTCACAACATGCAACAGAACGCGCCGCAGCGCTTTGTTTCGGCGTATGCTTCCAGAGGATCTTTCCTGGCTCTTTCAGATCAACCGCATACGTGATATTTGGAAATGGTGTATGAACGTACATGATATTGTTCACCACCAGCGGTGTACCCTCATGTCCGTTAAGCACACCGGTTGAAAAACTCCATGCCGGTTTCAGCTTGGCAACGTTGTCCACGTTGATCTGCTTCATCGGACTGAAGTTGGTTTCGCTATAGGTTCTACCGGGCAATATCCAGTTTTCGTCGCTTTTGGAAAGCTCGATCAGTTTGTCGTTCGCATGGGCATATGGCAACGCCACCCC
>JBEBTQ010000192.1:0-6524 GCA_040393685.1 Advenella kashmirensis
CGTGTTAGAATCTCGGATTGTTCGGAGACGTGGCCGAGAGGCTGAAGGCACTTCCCTGCTAAGGAAGCATGTGGGCTTAAACCTGCATCGAGGGTTCGAATCCCTCCGTCTCCGCCAAAGACTTATTGATTAACCCCTTATTTTATAAGGGGTTTTTCTTTTTAAGGGTCAGAAATATACTACTGTGACCCTGGAATGATCCTCAAATATTATTTGATCCATTCAGATTCCTGCCACATCTATCCCCGCCTTTAGGCGCTCCAGGGATGCTGAAATAGGTCGGACCACACCTATCTCTCACTTTACCCGCAACACATCTGCAATACCCTCATAAGCTTCCAGCAACTGCGCATCGGTTACCACATAAGAGGGCAGCAGGTAAACCGTGCGGCCTATCGGACGAATAAGCAGACCCTTGTCCAGAAATCGCTGATGCAATTCGATGCCTGACCGTGTTTCACCAGCAGGAAGATCAAAGGCCGCAATGGTACCGGTAAGCCGAACCCGCTCCACAGTCGGGATTCGTTGCTGCAGCGCCCGCAGACCACGCTGATGGCACTCGTGCAGTCGCTGCAGCGCTTCACTGGTCTCTTCTGCAACCAGCAATTTCATGGATGCCACTGCGGCCGCGCAGGCGATGGGATTGGCCGTGTAGGAATGGCCGTGCGAGAACGAACGATCGACCTGTTCCGATAGAAATGCGTCGTAGATCTCATCGCCAGTAATGGTGAGCGCCAAAGGAAGAAAGCCGCCGGTAATGCCTTTTGAGACACACAGAAACTCCGGTACCACGCCCGTCTGTTCGAAGGCAAATCGCGAGCCAGTGCGACCAAACCCAGTCATCACTTCGTCAAAAATCACCAGCGTGTCGTGCTGGCGCGCCATGGCCGTGACGCTGGCAATGAATTGCGGCCTGCACATGCGCATTCCTGATGCCCCCTGCACAAGTGGCTCAACAATAATGGCTGCCACCTGCCCGGCATGCTGACTCAATGTGCGTTCCAGCGCAGCCAGTGCCTGCTGCTCGTGGACTTCGCAATCATCATCGTCCAGCCAGGTCTGCGCAAAGGGCACAACCAGCGTATCGAAGAAAAACGAACGAAAGGTATCGTGATAGCCGCAATGTGCACCCACCGACATGGCACCCACGGTATCTCCATGGTACCCTCCGTCAAATCCAATAAAAAGCCTGCGGTCCTGCGAAAAGGCATTTTTCCAGTACTGGTGCGCCATTTTCAGGGCCACCTCGACGGCAGTCGAACCGTTGTCAGAGAAGAAGAACTTGCCCAATGCCGGTGGCAGAATGGCATGCAAGGCTTCGCAAAGCTCGACAGCCGGTTCATGCGTGCAGCCAGCAAACAGCACATGTTCCAGCCTGGCTGCCTGTGCCGCAATACTGTCGGCAATCGGCTTACACCCATGACCAAACAGATTTACCCACCAGCTGGAGACCAGATCCAGATAGGGTTTATCGTCAATGTCATACAACCAGGGGCCGCTACCGCGTGCGACCGCCAGGCGCGCAGCAGCCGTCTTTTCCTGCGTGAAGGGGTGCCAGATCAACGCTTTGTCGCGCTCGGCCAGGGTATGAGTAGAAGTGAAGTTCGGTTTCATCATAATGCCTCCAACGCACAACGAAGCGCTTGCGAAGGAGCAAGATTGGCCAGGGCTTCTGGTGACACGACCCGCATTTGGGGGATTTGCTGCAACACCGGCACATCCCCATATTCGGTCAGCGTGCGGGCCACCATCTCTGAGGGTTCTCCGTTAAGTATCACGCCGGTTAGCGGTATGTTTCTAGACCGCAGTGCCGTGATGGTAAGCAGTGTGTGGTTCAGGGTACCCAGACGAGTTGAGGTCACAACAAGCACCGGCAGCGCGAGCGCAACCATCATGTCGATCATCATTTTCCCGGCACCCAGCGGCACCATCACACCGCCGGCACCCTCGACCAGCAGACGAGATGTGCCCGGCAATTGAATCCACTCCAGAGAAAGCACCTGCCCTTCCCGTTCTGCCGCATAATGCGGTGATGCCGGCTCGCGCAGCCGATAGCTTTCCGGATGAACGCGGCAGGCGGCGTGCGCCTTTACCCAATCGCTGTCCGTGCATGGATAGAGACCTGCCTGAATCGGTTTGAAATAATCCAGACCAAAATGCCGGCAAAGCCAGGCGGAAACGAATGTTTTGCCAATGTCCGTATCGGTACCGGTCACAAAGATTCGCATGGCGCCCTCCCGGAAATCTGATTGGGCAAGTGTTTTGCCATCGACTCTGCCAGCGCGGCAATGGCACTTTCATCGTGCGTGGCATTGACGGCGATCCGTAGCCTTGATGTTCCCGTAGGCACGGTGGGGGGCCGAATCGCACTCACCAGAATGCCATCGGCAAGCAACGCGTTCTTCAGCCCCAGGGTATTGACTTCCTGATGCAGGCAGACAGGTACGATATTGCTGCCATCGCCCAGCACCGTGAAACCCTGCTCGCGCAATTGGCTGCGTAGCGAGCGCGCCAAAGCGAAAAGTCGATCGCGCTGCGCGTGAAGCTCAGGTACCATTTTCCACGCTTCATAGGCCGCCGCTACCGTTACCGGAGCCGGTGCCGTCGAGTAGATAAAGCCCGCCGTCCGATTCAGAAAAAACTGCTTCAATCCGTGGGTCGCGGCAATATAGGCCCCCTGCCCGCCAAGCGCTTTGCTGAATGTTCCCATCACCAGATGGGGTACATCGGACAGATCCACCGTCGTGGACAAACCGAAGCCCTGATCTCCATACAGACCAGTGGCATGCGCCTCGTCCAGATAAAGGAAGCACTCATATTCCTTTGCCAGCGCGGCAATCTCGGCCAAAGAAAGCAGATCGCCTTCCATTCCATGCACGGTTTCAGCTACGATAAATGACGGACGTGATACATCACAGTGTTCATGCAGCTTGCGGCGCAGGTCCTCCATGTCATTGTGCTCATACGTAACGTAATCGGCTTTGGACAAAAAAAGACCGTTATATAAACTGGAATGATTGAGTCGATCAAAGAATACCAATGGTGCTGCGGGCAAAACCCGGGGGCTCAGCAGACTGGCGAGCACAGTCATATTGGCCTGGTAACCGGTACTGAAAACCAATGCTGCTTCCGTCTTTTTGTCCTGAGCAATCTGCTTCTCCAGGGACTCAATCAACCGGTAATTGCCCGAAAGCAAACGGGAACCCGTTGATCCTGTGCCCCACTTTGAAGCTGCGACCGTTACCGCTTCGATCAGGCGCGGATGGCGGCTGAGACCCAGATAATCATTGCTGGAAAAATCGTGCAATACTGTTGCATGACTGTCGGGCAGTACCCTGAGACGATTCTTGCTCGCCTGAGTCTTGCAGTATTCATCATAAAATTGGTACATGGAATCACACCTGTTAAGCTGGATGACGGCGCCAGGAAATCTGGCGACAGCGAAGTGACTTCCATTCTAGAAAAGACAGACTCAGATTGATATTTTAAAAATGCGACAGATTCGGCATGATTTAAACGAAGATGCGCGATTTTCATGAAAATGGACTGCCATGTACAACCCCAAACACTTTCGTAGCACAGATCGAGACGCCATTGCAGAGCTGGTTCGAGACCATCCACTTGGCCTGATCATTTCGACAGGCGCGGATGGCATCGTGGCCAATCCATTACCTTTTTTGTATTTCCCGGAGGAAGGTGAGCATGGCGTCCTGCGCGCCCATCAGGCACGTGCCAATCCACAATGGCAGGGGTTTGCACAGAACACTACCTGTCTTATTGTGTTCCAAGGTGAGGAAGGATACATATCACCATCATGGTATGCCAGCAAGGCAAGTACCCATCAGGTGGTGCCAACATGGAATTACGCCATGGTACAAATGCATGGAAATGTCCGGATCACCAAAGATCCCGCGTGGCTGCATAGCCAGATCACTGCGCTCACCGCCATGCAGGAGCAGCGCATGCCACAACCGTGGCAAGTCACGGACGCACCGGCCGATTTTATTGAACGACAGAAACGGGCCATCGTGGGATTGGAAATCACCGTCACTCGATTGGACGCCAAATGGAAAATGAGCCAAAATCGCAGTGCTGCTGACCAGGCGGGTGTGGTTCAGGGTCTGCGGGAAGCGCCCGCAAGAGAAGGCGCAGAGGCGTTGGCGCAGGCAATGGAACGATCAGACCGCGGATCCTGTCCAGTCTGACCTCGCCCCCGTTTTTGTCGGGGCACAGGGCTTTGCGAACTGGGTTGCGACGATTTGCGATTCAGAGTACGACGATTGGGATTCAGAGCACGACGATTGGGAGTCATGGTGCGGCGCCCCGCGAAAAACGCCGCGAATAAATCACCCAATATAGGCCCGATATTGGACAAAATCCGTCAGGTCTGCCACCTGCTTATACAGCACCTGTGCAGTGTTATTCGTCTCGCGCGTCGTCCAGTAAAGCCACTCATAATTATTCGATGCAGCAAATTGTTTTGTCTGTTCGATGAGCTGACGCGCTATCCCGTTTTGTCGATGTGCTTTAGCCACAAACAGATCATTCAGGTAAAGACGATTCTGTTTTGACCAGGTTGAGCGATGCCCGATCAGGTGTGCAAACCCGGCAAGCTGCCCGTTGCGTATGGCAACCAGCGCATGCATAGGCTCCGACTCGTCCAGAAAGCGTTGCCATGTCGTCCTGGTGATTTCCGGATCTTCAGACTCAAAATAAAAATCAAGATAGTCTCGCCACAATGGCTGCCACTGCTCAAAATCCTCGGGTCGCGCTGATCTGATTTCTGTTTCCTGCATGGAACTCCCGGTAAGAATTATATTTTTGATATGGAAAAGTTGAACAAAAGTGATGGCTTAATTTAATGACAAATGTGAATCATTTGCAACGCGGCCGACTTTAATCACCGATGTAAAACTATAACAGTTGAGTCGGCGCAAAGTCGCCGAATGACGTCCTCTTGCATCAGTCGAATTAATGTTATTATTTGAATGAATAACACCGGTTGGTTGCCATTCTATCTGACACTAATCTGAAGCGATATTCCTTATTAAATTTTTTAAAGACAGGAGTTATTATGAAAGAGAATAGCAAGACAGGCGCCCAGAAGAAATCCAAAAATCGCCTGCAACTGGACGAAGCTGCTATCGAAAGAGCAAAAAGCAGCCTGGACGATGGCGCGGTCATCGTTGAAGATAATCCCTGGCGCGAAGACATTGTGCGTTTGCTGAACAGCGCACTTGCCACAGAACTGGTCTGTGTATTGCGCTATAAGCGCCACCACTTTACAGCCACAGGCCTGGAATCTCCCGCTATTGCAGATGAATTTCTGGTGCATGCCAACGAAGAATCTGCCCACGCCGATTCACTTGCGAAGCGTATCGTGCAATTGGGCGGAGAACCAGACTTCTCACCTGCCACATTGCTGGAGCGCAGCCACGCAGACTATAACGACCAGGCCGATCTGCACGATATGATCAAATCCAATCTGGTTGCCGAACGTGTTGCTATTGAGTCCTACACCCAGATGATTGATCTGATTGGTGACAAGGATCCAACCACTCGACGTCTTCTGGAAGGTATTCTGAACGATGAGGAAGAACATGCCGACGAGCTGAGCGACTGGATGAGATCTGTCGTAAAGTGACCGCATTTCACCCGCACGAGTTTATTGCAAATGAAAATTTTGGTAAAAACACAATTGCATTAAAATTTGTTCGTTGACAGTTTCTGCGTTATCGCGGATTATTTCGTTTGTATTTAGACCTAACCATAGATGGAGAATAAATCATGAAAAAATTAGGACTTGTTGCTGTACTGGTATCTCTGCTCGGCCTGGCTGCATGCAATACCATTTCAGGCGCCGGACAAGATCTGGAACGCGGTGGTGCTGCGATCTCAGGTGCTGCTGAACGTCATAAATAAATTACAGGTGTCAATATCCCGGCTTGGTTTTCTGCATAACAACAGATAACAAGACCGGGGATCGACCAAAAGCTGCCTTGTGTATGCCCTTATGGTGCATTACTCAGGCAGCTTTTTTACAGCCCGGTTCCCGGATTCGCCGCGCTGGTGTCATCAAGCACACCGGCGGCCGGCCGCTTTAAGCGAGCACTTTTTTCATCCGCTCGAAATCGCGGCGATACGGCTTTGCCAACTTTGTCTTTTGCACATCCGTCAGAATTTTTCCCGAGGCCTGAAAGAATTTTTTTTCCTCTTCACGCAAATGGTGGTGCACCTTTTTTGATAGTGCCTTGGCCTGTGCCAGCCATCCCGGTGAATTGGACGGTTCAGACTGCAAATCCTCCAGCATTTCCTCTATTTCATGATGTTCGGCCAGCGCATGTCGCGACGGTGACAACCCATTGTCATCCATCAGAATGGGCGCATACAAAAAGCGTTCTTCTGCAGCCGCGTGCGCTTCGAGTTCAACATACAACGCCTTGAAAATATCGTCCCGGCTGTCCGTACCTGGCTTGGTGCGAAGCAGCCGCTTACAGAGACTGCGTTGCGTTTCGTGGCTCTCG
>JBEBTQ010000193.1:0-6488 GCA_040393685.1 Advenella kashmirensis
TAATACGGAAATGATTACCACAATTGAAATGTTAATAAATGCCAACGCCCCTGGACCATCCGGGGTATCAATCAAAGTTCCTTTAGTAAAGCAGACGGGCAGCCCCGGATGACCTGTGTCCTCGGTGTCTAAAGGAAAAGTCGTGCCGGCGTCATAGCTCGTATTTGAAAACAGGACATAACCCCCGTCGGCAAATACGACATATCCGTCGTCGTGAAAGCCCTCGATTGGCGCTTGGAGCTGATACGTATTCATATCGGTGTCGATCGTGACATCTTCACCAGTCGTTAACGCTCCGTCATCGTCAGAATCCGTTGCAACACTATGAGATTCCGACACGGCTAAAACGGTAAAGGTATTATCTTCGTTCATTTGCAAAGCGCTTGCATACGATGTGGTGTATGTAGACATGTTGGCACCTTAGTTCTTGGATTTTGGAATGAGAATTCAACGTATCGAGGCGGTATTAATCAGCTATGATTAAAATTAAAGCAAAAAACCTTTTCATTATGAATCGCAAATTTGAACTTTGATTTGTATCGAAATTCAATAGAAATCGCTCACAGATTGGTCCAGGAGAGTTACAAACTGTAATCGGATTCTTACTATAACCTTGATCTAGCGCGACGCTACAAATTAAAACAATGCAAAATGTGACACAAGGTTCGTGTTGGGAATTTCAAATTTCATACTCAAGTGAATAACAATATGACACAAGAAGCGCTCATACTCGTCAATAAATGTTACAAAAGTGGTTCGGAGGCGGGTTCTGCGTGCAATGACAGATCGAACACGATCACAGCAGGAATAAGATATGCAAGTGAAAAGGATTTAATATCTAAACAGTGTCGGATCGCCATCCTGCCCCCCTAGGTCTGCCGTTGCGGGAGCAGAGAGAACACCAGATGAAATCCGTCTGTCTGAGTTCAGTATTCGACGGCTCCTCCGAGAATTGATGAGGCTCTACAAGCTCTCATCCCAGATAAGGAATATCGTATGAAGAAGGTATTTATTGTCGGCGGCTCGGGCAAAATTGCCCGCCACCTCGCAAAGCAGTTAAGCTCTCGCGGCTACGCGCCGCAGTCCTTGCACCGGCATGCCGAACAGGCCGAGGAACTCAAGGCGCTGGGCGCCACACCTGTTTCTGGAGATCTGCTGAAACTCAGTGTGACCGAGCTTGCCGGCCTGATGTCAGACAGCGATATTGTGGTGTTCTCGGCGGGCGCGGGCGGCAAAGGCGGTCCTGAAATGACAAATGCAATCGATGGTCGGGGCCTTGAACTGGCGGTTGCCGCCGCACAAAAGGCCCGCATCAAACGCTTCCTGCTGGTATCTGCCTTTCCCGAGGCGGGCCGAGGCAAGCAGATTTCGGCCACATTTGAGAATTACATGTCGGTAAAGAAACGGGCAGACGTTCACCTGGCGGAAACCAATATGGACTGGGTCATCTTGCGGCCAGGCACATTACTCGATGCGCCCGGTACCGGCAAGGTACACGCGGGGCTGGCGATCCCCTATGGTGAAGTGCCGCGTGAGGATGTCGCGGCCACCTTGTTTGAAATCATTGAACGTCCGCAAGTGAACCGCGTGATTATTGAGCTGACCGGAGGCGATACGCCGGTGGACCAGGCGATTCAGCAGATGGCGGCTGACTAACAAACTTACGCGAAATCGGCACTGAAAAAAGAGACTCAATGAGGATTCAGTGACGGCAAAGACGCCCCGCCTGAACAAATCACGGCCCAGGCGAGGCGGCGCAGCCCAAGAGATAGGATTTGCTTTCGTACTGCGCCCGACTATTCTATCGAAGCTGTCAATATTGGTAATAACCCTGAATTTTCAGTACCGCTCCGACGGAACGTATTTGTCATACCAGACTGACCGGCTGACCTGAAAAATAACGGTTGATATTGTCAAATGCAATAGAAAAATAGTTCTCGTAATTGTCACGTTCGACATACCCAAGATGCGGCGTACATAATACATTTGGCATATCAGCCAGGGGATTGTGCACTACCGGTTCATGATCGTAGACATCAATTGCTGCGTATCCTGGCCGTCCCTTTTTGAGCGCATGCTCCAGGGCCCCGGACTCAATCAGCTCGGACCGGCTGGTGTTGACAAGTAGCGCGTGTTCGCCCATTTGCAGCAGATCCGCCTTTTTGACGATGCCACGGCTTTGATTGCCAAGTCGAATGTGCAAAGTGACAATGTCGCTTTCGGAAAAAAATGCTTCGCGCGATGGCGCCACTTCAAACCCGTGGGCGCTTGCGCGCCCGGTAGACTGTTCTCCGCCCCATACCCGGACATGCATGCCAAAGGCCTGACCGTAACGGGCGACCTGCTCTCCAATACGACCGTAACTCCAGATACCCAGTCGATGACCGCGAAGTTGCTGGCCCAGACTTCCCTGCCATAAACCTTTTTTCATGCGATTGGCTTCATCCACGATGTGACGTCGGCTGGCCAGTATCAATGCCCAGGTCAGTTCGGCTGTTGCCGCACCTGAACCCTGTCCTTCTGCAACGGCAATACCAAACTTGCGGCAGGCGTCCAAATCAAGATGGCTGGAAACCTTGCCAATCTGACTGATGAGTTTCAGTCGAGGCAGTCGACTCAGAACGTCTTCGCCCAGACGGGTTCGTTCACGGGTCAATACCAGCGCGTCCGCATCCTGAAAACGTTTGACCAGCTCCTCCGCATCATTACAACTGTCATTGTAAACAGTGACATCGTGGTCTTTCATGCTGGTAAAGCAATCAAGATCGCGTACACAGTTCTGGTAGTCCTCGGGAATAATAATATGCATGATCAGCTCATTTCGTTCAGGGTTTAAAAATCCGCAGCGCGCAGATACATGCCTTGAATTCTATCGGACAAACAAGACGCCAAAACTAATCTAATTCCATACAATGGAATTGCGAACGCTGACGCAGCTCGGAATTCTGCTCGCGCTGACAATTGCGGTGTGATTAGTTCGACAGTAATCAACAGGATCGGCCCAACAACACAGGCCCGAACGCTCAGGCTGAAAGCTGACTATCATTTCAGCGATTCGTTGGAAACACAATCGTGATTTCCAGACCGGGCTTTGCATCACCAAAGCTTAGCGTTCCGTCATGCATGGCAACGATAGCCATGACGCTTTTCAGCCCCAGGCCAAAGCCGATAGCATTGGGATCAAGCTGATAAAAGTGACTGCCCACTTTGTCATATTCCTGGCTGGGAATGCCCGGTCCATCATCCCGGACCACGACGCACAGTTGCGCGTCATCGCCGCTCACATTCACCCAGACATGCTGGTTCGTATATTTAAGCGCATTGTCCACCAGATTGGCCAGCATACTGGCCAGCAGGTCTGCATCACCCAGCAGACGGCATTCTCCCTGAATAGACAGGAACAAGTCGCGCTGCCTGTCTTCGGCAAACGGGCTGTACAGGTCAATCACATCTTCAGCTATATTTGAAAAATTGCAAATGTGAAACTTTTGTCTGTACACCCCCGCTTCAATCTCGGAAATCTGCAACAGTTTCTCAAAAAGCTGGTTCAGATGCCCAATTTCCCTGACTGCAAAGTGCGTGGCTTCAAGCACTTCTTCCGCGCTGTGTCCTGGCCGCTGTACGGTACGTAATCGACTCAGGATCCGAGTCAACGGAGTACGAAGATTATGCGCGATGGTGTCGGAAACATGACGAACGCCGCTCATCAGCCCTTCTATCCTGTCAAGCATATGATTGATTTCATGACTCAGGTGATAAAACTCATCCTGAATCTCAGAAAGCGGAATTCGGGATGACAACTGTCCGCTACTGATCTTCGTGGCGGTTTTATGTATGGTGCCCACGCGGAAATCGAGTTCCCGCCTGAAGATGAAGGTGCCGACAATGACCAGCATGAGCGCAACAAAAAGCGTGACCAGGCAGGCCTGTCCGATAAGTGATATCGTTTTATTGATATCTTCCAGATCCATCCCGACCACAAGCGTGCTGCCATCAGAAAGGGACACGATTTTCAGTCTTGCCATGAGAGGGATGCCATTTTTCATGACCTGAGTCTCGGCAATCTCTGAAAAACGGGACGCGGGTGCCGCATCCAGATTGCCGATGACTTTTTCGTGCGTCTGATTGAGCAGAATGTAAAGTTCACGATCCGAATCCACATCATCAGACAAGGTGAACGCCAGCGAACGTATAAGCCGGTCAGAACCACCGATTTCAAAATCAGTGACAAGTCTGTGCGTCGACGAGGCAATCTGCCGCTGTAATTGCGAATGCAATGCACCCACGACCTGCAGATAGATGAACGCCATCAAAACCAGAATGGAGAAGATCGCCAGCAGGCCATAGTTGAACGTCAGGCGAAAGGAGATTGAACTCCAGATACGGTCCAGGGACCGCAAGCCCCGGCCTATCATGATGGCGTCACGGTCTGGCCTTCCGGTGCAGCCTGTTCTGAAAGCATATACCCCTCACCCCAAACTGTGTGAATAAGAGGGATCTGGTGCCCGCTATCAATCTTGCGGCGCAGACGACTAATCTGCACGTCAATCACATTTGACTGTGGATCGAATCTGAAATCCCAGACAGCCTCAAGCAACATCGTCCGGGTTACCACATTTCCCGCATTCTGCATCATGTGAACAAGCAGTCGATACTCGCGCGGCTGCAGGCTGATTGGTTTGCCGGCCCGTTCCACCTTGCGGTTGATCAGGTCCAGTTTGAGATCTGCGACCTGCAAGTGTCTGACTGTGTCGTCTGTACCCGCGCGCCGGATAAGGGCTTCGATGCGAGCAACAAGCTCGGAAAAAGCAAATGGTTTTGTCAGATAATCATCACCACCGGATTTGAGCCCACGAACCCGCTCATCGACACCCGACAAGGCGCTCAGAACCAGCACCGGTGTTTTATTGCCCAATGACCTGAGCGTGGAAAGAATCGAAAGCCCATCGATATTACCAGGCAGCATCCGATCCAGAATAATGATATCCCACTTTTGCTCAGAGGCGCGGCGCATGCCATCAGCACCGTTTCCACACACAATGGCGTGATGCCGCAATTCACTCAATCCGTTCGCTATATACCGCGCATTTTCATAATCATCTTCGATGACCAAACAGTGCCACATGGGCAAGTCTCCCCTTTTACTGACTCTATTGCGTCAGTGATTGCAACATTATCTCATGCGCCTGTCTTCGCGCTGCCGCAGTAAGGCGAACGCGTCCGCTCTGCTTTCATTCGGCAGAAATCCAAATATACATTTTAATTCAAATGCAATCATGACAAAACGGTAATGTTTTCGTCATGCCATCTGTCATACGTGTCTCTTTACAATCTTTCGGCTACAGACCTGCAATTTTTTTGGAGACGAAAAGGTACATGTTATGCAAATAAAAAATCAACAGGACTTCTGGTCCGGCCTGATGTTTATGGCCGTTGGCGCAGGGTTTTCCATATTTTCCTATAGCTACGATATGGGCACGCCAGGACGCATGGGCCCGGGTTATTTTCCTTTCTGGCTGGGCATCTGCATGGCCATCCTCGGTGCGGTTGTCTTTTTGCTCTCAATGCGGGGTGAACCACAGGAAGACACAGAAGTCGGTAAATTTGACTGGGACATTCTTTTCATGATTATCGGCAGCATCTGTCTTTACGGGCTTATGCTGGACCATCTGGGTCTGTACATTGCTACACCGTTACTGGTTATTTTCTGCAGCCTGGCAAGTCACGAATTCAGTCTGGGTATTGCAGTTGGCAATGCCATTTTCCTGACCGTTTTTTCATGGCTGGCTTTCGTCAAAGGTCTGGGACTGATTTTCCCCTTGTGGCCCGAACCCTTTGGTGAGTGGAGCATGCTTGCCAAAATTCTGATCCCTGTAGGCATTGTTATTGCAGTTGTCATGCTGGTGCGCCGGATCAAAGGAAAATAAATATCATGGAATTATTTGAACATTTGATGCTTGGATTTTCGGTAGCATTTACACCAGAGAACCTGTTGTATGCGCTGCTCGGATGTATTCTTGGAACTCTGATTGGCGTGCTGCCTGGTATCGGCCCTGTCCCTACTATCGCCATGCTGCTGCCTCTCACTTATATCCTGCCACCCACGGCCGGACTGATCATGCTTGCCGGTATTTATTACGGCGCCCAGTACGGTGGCTCAACCACGGCCATTCTTGTGGCCTTGCCGGGTGAAACCTCGGCGGTGGTGACGGTGCTCGATGGGCACCAGATGGCCAAAAATGGTCGGGCAGGTGCGGCACTGGCTATTGCCGCGCTGGGTTCGTTCTTCGCTGGCTGCTTTGCGACCGTTCTGCTGGCTGCCTTTGCGCCACCGCTTGCCGAGGTTGCCTTCAAATTCGGTGCGGCCGAATACGTCTGGTTAATGGTGCTCGGTCTGGTGGGTGCGGTTGTGCTGGCATCCGGTTCGCTGCCCAAAGCCATTTGTATGATTCTGCTGGGTCTGCTGCTGGGTATGGTGGGTACCGACG
>JBEBTQ010000194.1:0-6473 GCA_040393685.1 Advenella kashmirensis
GATTGCGCGCGATCTCTCGTATGCAGAGAAGAAATTCCTGAGTCTGGCCAGGGTCATGGCAGCGGATGCGAAATTATGGTTGCTGGATGAGCCCGCATCCGGTCTGGACAGAAGCTCATATGCACGCTTTATGGAACTCTTGCGTAGTCATGTCAATCAAGGGGTAACGGTTTGCATTATTGAGCATAACCTGGACATCGTCTATGGCATTTCCGACAGAATCGCATTTCTGGATCAGGGAAAGCTATTGGCCGAGGGCGATCCGGATACGGTACTCAAGGATCCGCATCTGGCAGCCATTTATTTTGGAGAGCGAGCAGTATGACGGCAGCTATCATCAACGCTCAGGGTCTGGTAGTGGGATATGGAGGCCGTCCGGTTCTGGAAAATGTGAATTTTGAATTGCGGGCGAACGAGGTGGTATGCCTTATTGGTCATAACGGTGCCGGAAAATCGACATTGTTAAAGGCGCTATTTGGGTTGATTCCGATACAGGGAGGAGAGATTTTTCTGAGCGGAAAGCGACAGGATCGACTGGATCAAAGAACCCTGATGCTCAATGGATTCTCACTTGTTCCGGAAGGACGAGGTGTCTTCCCCGGTCTTACGGTGCAGGAAACGCTCAAGATGGGCATGTGGGCTGCCGGTGTTCCCAAAACCATGCGTGATGAACGGCTGGATTGGGTCATGACCGTATTGCCCGCGTTGAAGACATTCTACAAAAAACGGGCTGGCGCGTTATCCGGTGGACAACAGCAGATTGTTTCAATCGCAAGGGCGCTGTTGTCTCAGCCGCGCTGTCTGCTTATGGACGAACCCTCTATTGGTCTTGCGCCAAAACTATTTCAGGATCTGTTGTATCCGATCAAGGAACTGCAGGTATCTACCGGAATGTCTATTTTGCTGGTTGAGCAAAACGTCAGGGAAGCTCTGAAAATATCGGATCGGGTTGTTGTCATGAAAGCGGGAGCGATTATTCAGGAATCAAAACCCGAAGAGCTGGCCGATAACGAAAAGTTGATGGAGCTTTACTGATATGGTTCGGCATACGACGTTAATTGATCTTCTGGAACAGCTTCGTGATACGCAAAAGGACAACATTGCCTTTATCGATGGCGACAAGGCCATAACGTTTGAGGCTTTTGGGCGGATATGCGACGAAGCAACGTTGTGGCTTCGGAACCAGGGAATCCGTCCCGGAGATCGTGTTGCCGTGTGGCTGGTCAATCGTATCGAATGGCTGGCGCTTTTCTTCGGATTGTGCCGTCTAGGTGCGATACTGGTCACGGTCAATACGCGCTACAAATCCCATGAAGTCACTTACTTGCTGGAAAAATCCGAAGCTCGCTTGCTGGTTCTGGAACCGAGTTTTCGCAAGATCGACTTTGTGTCAATTCTGAAAAGTGTTGATGCCTCACGGTTGCCGAAAATGCGCGCACTTGCATTTTTGAATGAACAGAATACCTATCCTGGTCTGCAGGAGGACTGGTCTTTTTCGACGCTCAGCCTGGACGGGGAGCATGATTGCGCGTCGGTTGATCGCCAGGATCGGGCAGACGCCCCGTGCATTCTGTTTACCACGTCAGGTACGACCAGCAGTCCCAAGCTGGTTGTGCATACACAGCGCACCATTGCAGTGCATAGCCAGAACGTTGCCTCTGCTTATCAATTTACTGAGCCGGGCGCCGTTTTACTGGCCGCCTTGCCATTTTGTGGCGTTTACGGATTCAACGCCGTACTTGCAAGTTTCACTGCGGGACAGCCTACGGTCTTGATGGATACCTTTGATGCACAGTTCGCGGCTGAACTGATCAGGAAGCACAAGGTGACACATCTGTTTGGCAGTGACGAGATGTATAACCGGCTTCTGGATCAGGTCGACGGTAGTCATCCATTTCCGTCGGCACGGGTTTTCGGCTTTGCGGCCTTTAACGCGGGTTTCCTGCAAGTGGGGCGCCAGGCGTGGGAAAGGAATGTGCCTTTGTACGGACTGTACGGATCCAGTGAAGTGCAGGCCCTTTTTTCATTACAGAACAGACCCATGCCGATAGATGAACGGCTCAGAGGCGGAGGTTTTCCCGCCAATCCTCATGTGCAGATTCGCATACGTGATCTGGAAACAGGAAAATTGCTGGAAACCGGCCAAAGCGGTGCAATTGAAATACGCGCCGATACCAACTTCGCTGGTTATTTGAATAATCCGGAGGCCACCCAAAAGGCGGTAGACGAAGAGGGATTCTTTCATACCGGCGATTTGGGCTATTTACGGGATGACGGCAGTTTCGTTTACCAGGCGCGCCATGGAGACGCGATCCGCCTGGCAGGCTTTCTGGTCAACCCTTCCGAAATTGAAGATGTCCTCAAGGAACAGGCTGGTGTTCGTGATGCACAGGTGGTGGGGGTAGAGCAGAACGGGCAAAGCCGCTGTGTTGCATTTGTGATTTCTGAAAATGGAACCGGCATCGATGAAGTTGTATTGCGCGCGCGCATGCAGGATTGCATGGCAGCGTTCAAAGTTCCGGTGCGTATATGGGAAATCGATGCGTTTCCGACCACCTTGAGTTCAAATGGCGTCAAAATTCAGCGCAACAAATTGCGGGAAATGGCGATAGAGAGATTGGGATAAGCGATGAAAGGACTTTATTTCGAAGATTTTGAGGTAGGCCAGGAATATATCAGTGGCGCCCGAACGATTACCGAGACAGATCTGACCATGTTTTCCATGATCTCTGGAGACTGGAATCCAATACATGCCGATTCCGAATTCGCGAAGACCACTCGCTACGGCGAACGCGTGGTGCACGGTGTGCTCGGCATTGCACTAACCACAGGCATGATGCATGAACTGGGCGTGTTTCATAATACGGCGATCGCCATGCTTGGATATGAAAACTGGAACTTTCTCGTGCCTTTGTTCGTTAACGATACCGTACATCTGAAAATGACGATATTGTCAAAAGACTTGGGAAAGAGCGGGAACAGCGGAAAAATCGGTCGCCGTTTTCAGTTAATAAATCAGCGAGGGGAAGTGGCGCAGGAAGGAATGAGCAGCGTCCTGGTGTTGACCAGGAAGAACGCGGCAAAGAGTCCGGAATAGTTGCTTTTGTTTCCGCGCGGATTCAGCGCAGGCCCGCTTTTATATCGAATAAATTGGAATGCCCCGGACACTGCCGGGGAATCACAACCGTGTTGTTAAACTGAGCGCGTTACACCACCGTCAACCTTGATATTCTGACCGGTAATGTAGCCAGCTGCGTCGGAAAGCAGGAATGCAATAGTGGCAGCGATTTCCTCGGCCTTTCCATAGCGTCCCATAGGAACGCTATCCCGCCTTTCATCGGTGGCGGGCAGACTGTCGATCCATCCTGGCAGCACATTATTCATGCGAATGTTTTTACTGGCGTAGGTGTCGGCAAAAATCTTGGTGAAACTGGTCAGCCCAGCCCGAAAGACAGTTGATGTCGGGAAGACTGGCGTGGCTTCAAAAGCCCACGCAGTGGAGATATTGACAATTGCACCCCCGCCTTGCGCTTCCATGATTGGTGTCACCAGACGCGCAGGTCTTACGGCGTTCAGGAAATAAACTTCCATCCCTTTATGCCAGTCGTCATCACTGATTTCAAGAATGGGTGCGCGGGGACCATGACCCGCAGAGTTGACCAATGCATCAATTCGGCCCCACTTTTGTACTGCCAGATCGACAAGCTTTTTCAAATCATCGTTTGATTGATTCGAGCCCGTAACGCCGGTACCACCCAGCTCTTTGGCCAGCGCTTCGCCTTTTCCTGAGGAAGACAGGATCGCTACATGGTATCCATCCTCGGCCAGTTTCCGTGCTGCTGCGGCGCCCATGCCGGAACCACCGGCGGTAATTAATGCGACTTTTTCTACAGACATCGTATTTTCTCCTTAAATCAATTGTTCAATTATCCTCTCAAGGCATTTATTATTCGAGCGATAAATTTATGCATTAGAATGTAGAAAATCTACTGGCTAACCATCATGATCTCACCTCGCCGAAAGCTGCCTCCGTTAAATGCATTGCGCGCCTTTGAAGCGTCCGGGCGAAATCTGAATTTTCGTGCGGCAGCTGATGAATTGGGTGTTACGCAGGGTGCGGTGGCTCAACAAGTGCGAGCCCTGGAATCACATTTGGGGTTAACCTTGTTTCAGCGCCTTGCCCGTGGACTGGCGCTCACCCCGGCCGGGGCCGCGTATCTCGCTGATATTACTCGCGCTTTCGATCTCCTGACTGAATCTACCAATCAATTGCTGGTCCGGCCTGAGATCGTGACTGTCAGCGTAACGCCCACGTTTGCCACCAAGCTATTAATTCCAAGTCTGGCAGAACTGCATGCCGCTTTCCCCGGCATAGAATTGCGAACTGTCGCTACCGAGTCGTTATCGGATTTTGATCATGACCAGGTGGATATTGCGATACGGCTGACCGACAAGCCCTTTTCCGCTGATCTGGAAGCAAAATTATTGTTTCATCAGGAACTGGTCGTTGTAGCGAGTCCGCATATTGTCAAAGATACGCCTTTGCCATTGAGTATGGAACAGCTGATGTCATTGCCGCTGCTGCATGACGCGCATGATTATTGGCGAAAGATATTTCCCGCAAGCTCATCACGGTCAGGGCTGGCGTTCAATCAGACAACGCTGGCACTGGACGCGGCGCTGGCCGGGCAGGGCGTTGCCTTGGCGTGCCGCTCTTTCGTGGCAAAGGATCTTGAAGCAGGCCGATTGCTCCAGGTAATGGACGAGACCACCGTTATAAAACCAAGCTACTTTCTTGTACGCAAGCGATCCAAAACAACCAGAAAAGCGGCAGATGACATCTGGCATTGGCTCACAGAACGGTTCAGTCAACACTAAGCATTCTGACGCAAGCCTTCGATGGCTATTGCCTCATCCGCATCTGCGTCATTGCCAGCATAGGAAAAAGACATGCCGGCAATCTGAGCTTCGTGCAATCGTCGGTATTTGCCATCATGCTTCGACAGCAATTCCGTATGTGATCCCTGTTCAACAACCGTGCCGTTATCGACAACGAGAATGCGATTTGCATTGGTGATGGTTGCCAGACGGTGGGCAATAATCAGAGTGGTGCGACCTTTGGATAACTCGGCCAGTGATTGCTGTATGGCACGCTCTGTCTCTGTATCCAGCGCAGAGGTTGCCTCGTCCAGAATGAGAATGGGCGGATTTTTCAGAAAAATCCGGGCGATGGCCAGACGTTGTTTTTGTCCGCCAGAGAGTTTGACGCCGCGCTCTCCGATGACGGTGTCCAGTCCATCCGGAAGTGAGGCGATCATCTCGTCAAGCCGCGCGCGCGTAGCAGCATCCATGATCTGGGCTTCAGTGGCGTCCAGTCGGCCGTAAGCAATGTTTTCCCGGATCGTGCCCGCAAACAGAAAAACATCCTGCTGAACAATGCCAATATTTGAGCGTAAGGACTTCATTGTGATTTGGCTGATGTCCACGCCATCAACTGTGATTGAACCGCCATCCAGTTTATAAAAGCGTGGTAGCAATGAGCAGATTGTTGTCTTTCCCGCTCCGGAAGGCCCCACAAAGGCAACCGTTTCACCTGTCGCGATGTCAAAGGACAGGTTGGAGAGCACGCGCCGACCCTGTTTATAGCTGAACTGGACGTCACGATAACTGACGTCGCCGCGGACGCGACCGACAGACTGCGCCGACGGGCTGTCCTGAATATCCGGCTCAATTTCAAGAAATTCAACATAGCGCTGGAATCCCGCGATCCCTTTGGGATACATATCGATGACAGCGTTGATGAGTTGCAGCGGTCGAAAGAAGACATTTACCAGCAATAGAAACCCGACAAATTCGCCAGCGGTAAGGCCACCGTGAACCACGAACCAGGCGCCAGCCAGCATAACCACAACCAGCACAGCGCGCATCGAAAAATGGGATAACGCCATTGTGGCGGCCATCATTTTGTACGCTTCAAGTTTGGTGGAAAGATAATTACGGTTGTTATTGGCGAATAAATTGCGTTCGTGATCTTCGTTGGTAAACGCCTGCACCACCCGTATACCGCCCACATTCTCTTCGATACGCGCATTGAATTCGGCAATGCGGGAATAAATATTCCGGAACGCCATGGTCATGCGTCGCCCGTACACAATGGTAATAAAAGCGGAGAATGGCAAGACAGCGGCAGTCACCAAGGCCAGAGGCACATGGACCCACAACATCAGGCAAAACGCCCCAATGAGCGTCATGATGGCAATGAAAACATCCTCGGGACCATGATGGGCCAGTTCACCAATCTCATCCAGATCGTTGGTGAGCCTGGCAACAATATGACCCGTCTTCTGATTGTCGAAAAAGCCAAAGGACAGTTTCTGAAGATGGTCAAAAGCTTTGCGCCGCATTTCGGTTTCAATTCGCACGCCCAGTGCGTGACCCCAGTAATTGACGATGACAATGAGTAATGCATTGAT
>JBEBTQ010000195.1:0-6471 GCA_040393685.1 Advenella kashmirensis
GTGACATGTCGCACAAGAGCAGGCTCCGCCGCAATCTGCATCGATCCCGTTAACGCCGTTCTGTACGGCCGCTTCCATTACAGACTGACCAATTTCAGCAGAAACCTTATTCTCGGTACCATCCGGTTCAATAAAAATTATCATAGGCATCGTCCTTCTCCTGCTTCAGCTAACATATTCATTCTGTCCATCAAGGCAGGCGTTCAGTTCGACTCCGGGATCTGAGAGTGCAGCAAGCGATGGATTCATGCCCGTACTGAGCCAGCGCTTCGCGGTCATGAAGGCCTTGGCATCATTGATCGCATCAACGGCAATGAACTGGTCCTGGTTGTAATACCATACGGACATACTTGCGGCGCTCGTTCGTCGCACGGCGACGTGGGTATAACCCAGATTCAATCCTGCGATCTGCAGTTTGGTTGCATACTGATCTGACCAGAACCATGGAAAACACTGATAGCCTGAATCCTGTCCCACAATGGATTGCGCTACCGCGACTGCCATATCGATTGCATTTTGTACAGACTCAAGCCGAATTCTTTGTCCGCGAAAATTGAAGCAAGCGCAATCGCCAGCCGCATAGATCATTGGGTCTGACGTTCGTCCGGTTTCATCAACAATGATGCCATTACCGACTATCAAGCCGGCATCTTCTGCCAGCTCCACTTCAGGCACAACACCAATACCGACTACAACCAGGTCGAGCGGCAGCTTCGTGCCATCAGTCAAGACCGCATGCGTTGCACGCTGATTGACGACTTCTAGTCGTTCCAATCCCGTGGCCTCCAGTATCTGCACACCATTGTCCAGATGCAGCTGCCTGAAATAATCCGCTGTGGGAGCGGACGCAACGCGTGCCAGGATACGCTCTTCCCGCTCAATCACAGTCACTCGCAAACCCATACTTCGTGCTACGGCAGCCGTTTCCAGGCCAATATATCCACCGCCAATGACGAGCAAGTGGCGCCCTTCGGTGAATGCTTCCTTCAGCGCTTTCGCATCAGACAGTGTTCTGAGTGTGTACACATTTTCTGCCGCTCCCCCGAGTGCTTCAGGCAACACTCGGGCTCGCGCTCCTGTTGTCAAAACAAGTCTGTCATAATCAAGACGGTTGCCATCGTCCAGTTCAATGGTCTTCTCTTCGCGATGAATCGCCACGACCTGGCGCCCCTTCACTAAGTCGATACGCTCAGATTCATATATCGCAGACTTTTTCAGAAGGAGAAGTTCTTCTTCGGCAAGCCCGGATATATATTTTTTTGACAGTGGCGGTCGCTGATAGGGCAGATGGGGTTCCTGGCCAATCAGCGTGATTTTTCCGTCAAATCCCAGTGCCCGCAATTTGAACGCTACCGATACACCTGATTGCCCGGAACCTCCAATGACAACCTTCTCAGCCATCGTTGTTCCGCTCTGAACTTTCTGATCCGACACAACATCGTTGGTCATTCGATCCCCTTTAGCTTTTTCATCAGTTGACTTTCGCTCCGGACTCTTTCACGACCACCGCCCATTTTTTGATATCCCGGTCGAGCATATCTTTCAAATCACCGGGCTGACTTCTTAGAGGAACTGCGCCCTGGGCAGAAAAACTTTTTTCAATATCGGCGCCATCCAGTATCGTGCCAACGTCGGTATTGATTTTGGTGACAACGTCAGAGGGTGTTCCTTTTGGTGCAAAAAGGCCAAACCAGGGATCCACGTCGAAGCCTTTGATACCTGATTCAGCGATCGTGGGCAGCGAAGGCAATTCTTTTGATCGTTTCGCACTGGTAACGGCCAGCGCCTTGACTTTTCCACCCTCTATCTGCTGCATAATGGAAGGCAGACTCGTGAAAACAGCTGTGATACGTCCGCCAAGCAGATCTCCTAAAGCGGGACCCGCCCCTTTGTAAGGGACATGGGTCAGGTGCGTCTTGGCATCCATATTGACCATCTCTCCCAATAGATGATTGACTGACCCGTTGCCTGCAGAGCCAAACGTCATGGGATTGCCGGATTTAGCCAGCTCGACAAATTCCTTGAATGTTTTGGCCTTTACATTATTGTTGACCACGCAGACAAACGGCACGGTTGCGACCGTCGCCACAGGTACAAAATCCTTGACCGGATCAAATGAAAGATCGCTGTACAGACTACCGTTGATTGCCTGCGTGCCCTCATAAGACATCAGCAATGTGTATCCATCACCCGCTGATTTCGCGACGTGTGCCAGCCCGATGTTTCCACCTGCCCCGGCACGATTCTCCACCACGACTGGCTGCTTCCATTTTTCCGAAAGCTTTTGTGCCAGAATTCGCGCCAACGCATCCGAGGCACCACCCGGCGTCTGCGGAACAACCAGCGTTACCGGGCGATCCGGGTATGCGGCCAAGGCACAGGTCTGCATTCCGAAAACGGCAGACAAGGCAAGCAGCACATTTTTTATTCGTCTCATCATTCTCTCCTTTGGGTTATCGGTATCGTTGATCGATGCTATTTCCTGCACCTGCACAACGGTTCACTCTTCTGTGTATTGCCTGAAATAGTCAGTGAAGGACTGCACAATCGTTTTGGTGGTCGTGAACTCATTGAGGGCGTAAAACCCCTTTTCTCGTCCGTAACCACTCTTCTTTCTGCCGCCAAAGGGCAGCTCGACACCGCCACCGGCTCCATAGCAGTTAATGTATACCTGCCCCGCGATGACGGATCTGGCCATTCGCTGCTGACGCGCGCCATTTTCTGTCCACACTGCAGCAACAAGGCCGTATTCGGTCGCATTCGCCAATCGGATGGCGTCCGCTTCGTCTTCAAATATCATTGCAGCAAGAATGGGTCCGAACATTTCTGCGCAGGCCAGTTCATGGTCTTCAGGTACGGGGCCATACAGCATCGGTGCAATAAAGAAGCCTCCTGGCGCTACATCACCGATGCGACCCGTGGCAATCAATGGCAGGTTCGATGTCTCCAGGCGATGTATGGCAGCCTGCAGTCTTTCATATTGTGAGCTGGTGATGATGGGTCCGCAGTCCGCTCCGTCATTTGGCATGCCGGCACAGACGTCTGAAATCAGCGCGGCAACCCGCGATATCACTTCACTATAGATTTTTTTCTCTATCAGCAATCGACTCCCGGCAGAGCAAGTCTGCCCGGTATTCTGTATGATCGCGCCCACAATAATGGGCAGAGCTTTATCCAGATCTGCATCTGCGAATACGATTTGCGGTGATTTACCCCCAAGCTCCATCAGACATGGAACATGATGTGCTGCACTGGCAGCCTGGATCGATGCACCTACCCCGGGAGATCCCGTGAAAGTGATCAGATTGATATCCGGGTGGCAAACCAGCGCCTCACCCGCTTCATTACCGTACCCAGTCACAATATTCAATGCGCCTGCGGGCAGACCGGCGTCATGCATTAGCTTTGCAATAAACAGAACAGACTGACAGGCTTCTTCAGACGGCTTGAGTACAATTGCATTACCGGCTGCCAATGCCGGGCACACCGTACGACCGAACATCTGCGAGGGATAATTCCATGGAATGATATGTGCGGTCACTCCCAGCGGCTCATGAATCACTTGCACGTTATATCCGCCAGCATAGGGAATGACATGCCCGTGGTGCTTATCGGCTGCAGCGCCATAAAACTCGAAATACCGCGCCAGCACTGCGATATCTTTCTCGGCAAGATGCAAGGGTTTGCCTGTATCTTCGGATTCCAACGCGGCTATTTCATTTGCATTAGCCTGAATTTTCTGCGCAATGACGCTCAATACTCTGCCACGCTCTATTGCAGACCAGTTGCCCCATTCATTTTCAAATGCATTCCGTGCCGATTTCACTGCGGCATCGATGTCCTCCTGACCCCCTCTGCTCAGCTGCGTAAATACCGCGCCGGTCGCCGGATTCACAACATCAATAACGCGCCCGTCTTTAGCGGGCATCCATAGGCCATTGACAAGTATCGTATTCATGACTTCTGCACTTGATTCATTTCAGCCATGACTTCCTGCGCCACCCGAAAGCTGTCAATGCCCGCCGGAACGCCACAGTACACTGCGACTTGCAAAAACACTTCCCGAAGTTCTTCTTTGGTCCATCCGTTGTTGAGTGCACCGCGCACATGAGCCTTCAATTCCTGAGTTCGACCCAATGCGGACACCATGCCCAGGTTCAGCATTGACCTGGCCTTTCTGCTCAGACCCGGCCGGTTCCAGATGGCATCCCAGCAGTACTCGGTAACAAAATCCTGCATCGGCCAGTTGTATTCGGTGGCATTGTTCAGTGCCTTGTCGACATACTCATCCCCAAGCACCTCCCTGCGGGTTGCCAGTCCCTGCTCAAATTTTTCTGATCGTACAAATTTATTCATTCTTCATACCTTTACGAGTCTCACCTTCCTGAGGCAAGAAACTGCAGTTGTCATATTTCATCCGACATATCGTTTGTCACTTGCAAACTTTCGGCGGGCTGCCAATCAGACTTTCACGTAAATATCACCGTCTTTAACCGAGACGTCATAGATCTTGATGCGGCTATTGCTGACACCAAACAGACATTTGCCCGTCTGAAGATCGAATTCCCAGCCGTGCCAGGGGCATTTGAGGACCTGATCTTCCATGCCATATTGAAATTCTCCTGCGCAGGAGGTCGGCAGCATCGTGCCCTGCACTGTTCCTCTTGCCAATGGGGCACGTTTGTGCGGACACAGATTCTTGACCGCAACGATTTTTTCTCCAACCTTGAAAATACCGATAGGTCGTCCCTCGATATCCACTGTCAAGGCATCGTTTTCGGGAATGTCATTCAGATGACCCACTTTATGTTCCATAGATGGTTCCTGCTTGTGGTTTTGTTTTCAGGCCGAACAGTTCGGCTGCGTTATCGTGAAAGATGCGCCTTCTCAACGGATCCGGCAGGCGCTGGAAAGTCGTCTGGGGATAATCAGTATCCCAATGCGGATAATCAGTACTGAAAAGAATGGTCCTGTCGGCATGAACCATTTCAAGAATTTGTGTCAGATACTCGTCTTTCTCTGGTTCCTCAAGCGGCTGACTGGTAAATCGCACATGGTCCAGCACGTAGGAACTGGGGGGTTTCTCCAGCCAGGGAACCTCACTGCGGAATTGCCGCCAGTTCTGGTCGTACCTCCATAGCATGTGTGGAACCCAGCCAAAGCCGAATTCCGCAGCCAGCACCTTCAAGCCAGGAAAGCGAACAAATACTCCCTCAAAAAGCAGGCTCGTAATGTTGCCCATTGCGACTTGCGGGAAACAGGAGTGACGTTCGATATAGGTGCTTGGTACTCCACCAGCAAATTGCACACTGGTCTGGAATGCCCCTTCTGTCCCGGTAGGATGCAGGAAAATCGGCAATCCCAGTTCTTCTGCCGCTTCATATATCGGGTAGTAGTGGACATGCCCCATCAGAATATTTGTCAATGGCATATAAACCGCCACCACGTTCTCCTGACCTCCAATCCGACGGATTTCCTTTGCCGCAGCAACAGGGTCACAAACTGCCACGCACATGGCCAGCCGATAGCGCTCATCAACCGAGAGCCATTTATCAACAAAATAATCGTTGAATGCGGTGGCCAGAACGGTCGCCTCTCTTGTATTGGGTAGTGAAACGAGTTTGCCCGCCTGAATCGAAGAGAGAATTGCGTATTCGATATCAAGCTTGTCAAGGTGCTCGTCGCGCAGGAAATACGGATCGGAGCCGCCGACCCCACCGTCTGGCGTTACCGCATCACGTCGAATCGACGTTGCTCCCGCTAGGGGTGGTCGCAGCGGATGATCAGGAAGGATCGCGCGTTTCCCGTCGAAGCGCATCTGCCAGCTTTTGCTCATATACGGTTTCAGCCCGTCAATGTCTCCCGGTACCCATGGGTGTACATCCGAGTCGATAATTTTGAAATCTGAATCACTCATTGCCGTTATCTCTTGATTTTTTCAATATCACTATGAATTCTCTATAAGGCTTTGTTCCTGACCTTTAGTGCATGCTACTATCGATGTCGCGTTCGGGGAATTTCGATTTTCTTGCAGCAGGGTTCAGCACACATGAACGCCCGGGTAGCACCGGAGTAAACGTCACCTGACATTACAAAAAAGATATTCATGGAGATAGCGGCATGTACTTTGAACTGACTGATATGCGCCTTTTCATTCAGGTAGCTGAATCATCGAGCATTACTCAGGGCGCGAAACGCGCGCATCTTTCCACTGCAGCAACAAGCATGCGGATCAAGGCGCTGGAAGGACAGCTTGGAACCAAGTTGCTATACAGAGATAGTCGTGGCGTAACATTGACTCCTGCCGGTGCCAGGCTACTGAAACATGCCAGAGTCATTTTGCGGCAGGTAGACTTTGTAAAAAGTGAATTTGCTGAATACGGAAGCGGGATGATTGGCCATATCCGCATATTCGCCAATACCACTGCAGTCACCGAATCGCTGCCCGAGCTGCTTGCACAGTTCCTGTCT
>JBEBTQ010000196.1:0-6409 GCA_040393685.1 Advenella kashmirensis
CTGATGTAATTGATCGAGCCAGCGGGCCAGCGAACTTGCAGCGGGCAACTGCAGCACGGCACTGCCCTGCCTGGCCTGCGCAAGCAACAGCGCGTGCACCCGCCACACCAGGCGGTTATTGCCGGTAACAACAACAGTTGTTTCCGGATCCAGCGACGCCACCATTTCTGGTGTGACCGCATCAATTGAACTTGCCATGTAAATGCATCCGAAAAAACAATTCGACGTGTCGCCCAACGACCCGCCCCAAGCGCAAACCGGTATTATGACAGGCATTCTCCGGCCTTGCTGTCGTCGCAACGCAGCATTGCGGTTGTTACGATATCGGCAAGTCCGTCATACCACGGTCACAATACCCATTTATGATGCGCAAATGGGCTTGATCGGACACGATAAACATACGGGCATCCAGAAACCGTGATCGCCAATGCAGCCTTTTTTGTATTGCCCCGCAGCATAAAAAGCCGTATCAAACCTGAAATATTTACTGGCTCACTGCGGCACAAGCCGGTACACTGAGCGCGAGCGATAAAGCATCACGACCCAGCGTTTATATCCCCAGCGTTAGTATCCGCCCTGAACGATCCCCGCTGAATGCTTCCTGATTACGTCGCTACGCCCCCGCCGGTTGCCAGCGCCAGGACCGTTCAACGTTGGTGGCTCACCTCCCACGCAAATTATCCACCCGTTCACGCGGCTCACCAGAAGGAGAATAAGATGAAAGATGTACTGCTCAAACTGGTCCTGTCCTCGCTAGCGGCACAACTGAGCTACGGCGCATTCGCCGCCGATCCGCAGGACGATGATCAACGTCGCAAATGCAAGACGGTACAGGGTCTGACTGAAATTGTTCGCGATGTCGAAGAAAAAACACAGGGTAAAGTGGTGCTGCTGACCCCTCGGCTGCACGACGGAAAAACGCATTTTGAAATGCTGGTATCCCGCAGCGGAAAGTTTCAGAAACTGATTGCTGACCCGGACGGCGTTTTCGATGCAACGGAAACCCCGGACACTGACACACCTGCCTGAGCAATACCGGGCTCCACAACACGGGCTGCTGCCTCTGCGGCCTGAAACACCGGGCGCGCCGTGAACGTATCCCTGGGGGCTGCCAGTCGCGTGAACTGTATACCATTACCAAGCGCAGCATCTTCCTCAAGCTAAAAAATCACAGGCAGGTCATCACCTGCCCTTTCGTTTTCCCGCAAACATCGCTGTCAGCCTCGCGGCTGCCAGGAAAATCCCCTTCCCCTGGCAGCTGGCCGCATAAAGCAAAAAATAAATAGACATAACTACATCATGATGTCATGATGTCACTTATGAAGCCAATAGATAACACCCCGCTTTACGCAAGAATCGAAGCCGCTCTGGCCGCTGAAATCGCCGGCGGCACGCTTGTTGCCGGAGCACAGCTGCCAACGGAAGAGCAACTGATTGCGCGCTTTCAGATGAGCCGAACAACCATTCGCAAAGCGATCGATAACCTGGTGGCACGCGGCCTGGTCGAAATTCGTCGTGGTAAAGGGACCTTTGTCACGTACCCCAAGATCACACAGGCGCTCACGGAACTCACCGGCTTTGCAGAAGACATGGTCGTGTTGGGCCGGCACCCAACTTCACGCCTGCTTGATAAGCGCATTGTGAGCGCGAACGAGCAAACCGCCCGGGCCTTGCAGATCGCTCCGGGCTCGCAAGTCTATCGCATCGAGCGTATTCGTCTGGCCGATGGCATTCCCATGTCCTTCGACGAAACCTACCTGCCACTGGAGATCGGTGACAAAGTGGTCAGCAATAATCTGGATGCAGAGCCGATATTCGACCTGCTCGAAAACAAATATGCCCTGCCCCTGATAGAAGCAAGTTATCAACTGGAAGCCGTGACGGCCGACAAACAGGTCGCGCAAGCCCTTAATATTGCCGTCGGCGCCCCGATTTTTCTGATCGAACGCACCTCTTACACTACCGGGGAACAACCCGTGGATTACGAAAAACTGTATTACCGGGGAGATGCCATTCGCTTTGCTACCCGTTTGTCGCGGCGTTCACGCTGAATTGGTGTCTGGCATGGATATAACGACCCTGTTCTGGTTATTCGCCGCCGCGTTTGGCGCCAGTCTGCTGGGCGGCATGCTGGGAATGGCCAGTGGCATTTTTATTGTGCCCATACTTATTATCGCTTTCGGCGTGGACATTCACGTCGCCATCGCGGCCAGCATCGTGTCGGTCATTGCCTGTTCCTGTGGCAGCGCCGCACCGTTTCTTAAAGGACGGCTAACCAATATCCGCCTTGCCATTGTCCTGGAGACAGCGACCACGCTGGGCGCCGTCACCGGCGTGCTATTGATCGGCATTATTCCAACGCCGGTACTCTATGGGCTGTTCGCCGTCATCCTCGTTCTGTCTGCGCAGCAAATGATGGCTCGTCGCCGCGAACCCGCTTTTGCCGGCACACCTGATCCGCGCAGCTGGGCAAGTCGGCTGAGCCTGCATTCGACCTTTCCTGATCGTGAGCTTGGCCGGGACGTGGCCTATCAGGTCGTCCGGATTCCCCTGGGACTTTCATTGATGTACGGTGCCGGCCTCATCTCCGCACTACTGGGGATTGGCTCCGGGGTTCTGAAGATCCCGGCGATGGATACCGCCCTGAAGCTCCCCATCAAAGTGTCATCCGCCACATCCAACTTTATGATCGGAGTTACCGCGGCAGCCAGTGGCGGCGCCTATCTTGTTCGCGGCGATATTGATATGACCATCGCCGGCCCGGTCGCGCTTGGTTCCGTTGTCGGCGCACTGGCCGGGGCGCGCCTGCTGATGAGGCTGCCTGCGAACAAGTTGCGCATCCTGTTCGCCATCATACTTATTGCGCTTGCAATTCAAATGATGCTAAGTGCACTGGGCATCCACCTTTGGGAGACGGGCGTATGAATGCATCAAACAGCAGACCGCAGCGGCAGGACGGGATCATCGCATGTCTGCTATGGTATGGCACCCTGATCGCTTCGGCCGTGATCACGATTGGCATTATCGTCGGTGCACTGGCGCAAATGGGCTACATTCCCGGGCAAGCCCAGGCGGGCTATGCGCTGATCAGGCTTGGCGTAGTAATTTTCGTGTTGTTGCCGATTATCCGCGTCGCACTCATGCTGGTGATGTTCGCACAGGCACGCGACTATATCTATACCGCGATTGCGGCACTGGTACTGGCGATCATAGGCGCGGGGGTGTTGTTAGGGCTTTAATTGCCTTATGGACGTTGCCAAGACATACGCGATATTACATAGGTAATTACAACCGGGCAAAAAAAAGACGCCACATGGCGTCTTTTTTCATGGCGTTTGAACATGCCTAGATTTTGCAGGCATCCCCGCAATCGTCGTCTGCTTCGGGCAGGTTTTCATCCATTTTCTTGATCAGCTCGGCATTTTTCTTTTCGATCGCATCAAAATCGATATTATCCAGTGCGGTGTCAAATTCATTATCGTTGCTCATGAGCCATACTCCAGGTGATTAGCAATATCCTATTTTAAGCCATGGTGCCTGTCTTGTCCCTGACGATTTTGTAAATGGTGCAAAAGGGCCGGAACGCATTTTCGTCATTATTTTATCGGCGGCCACCTGCGTGATGTATGTACTAGGGCTAGCACCCAAACCGTATGCCCTTCTATTTCGTACACCAGTCGAAAATGTTCGTGCGGTATCAGCTCACGCGTACCGGGAATTTCGCCTTTTTTTCCTATCCTGGGATGAGTGATCAATCTAGCAGCTGCATCGCTGAAAATTTTATCCATACGCGCTGCCGCCTTCGCGTTATCAGCCGCAATGTAGTCCCAAATGTCAGCGCGATCTTGTTCTGCATCTGGTGTCCATACAACTTTCACACTTAGCCCGCCGCAACTTTCTTCCGCCTGGCCGCGAAGTCGGCTTCTACTTCATCATTTGAACGGCCTAGGCCTGAACGCATTGACGCACGACCCGCTTCGACCTTGCGCCGCAAGTAGTCGTCATATTCGCGTGCCTGACGGCGCTGCTCGATATAGCCACGCATAAGTTCACGCATGACTTGTGACGCCGGTCGATCTTCACCTGCCGCTTCCGCCATGAAACGCTCTCGCAGTTCTGGCTCCAGCTTCATCGTAAAAACAGCCTGTTTGGCCATGATGTGCTCCATCCGTTGACATACCTTCATAGTATATACCTTGTTAGTACTAAATACCGTTTCAAATTATCCTGCAACTTGTACATTTTATGAACTGAGATAGCGCGCACAAGCACGATTTTCTGACCTGCGCAGATAATGTACGGCTAGTGCAAGTGACCTGTAAATACGGTGTTATACGAAGTGCTTGAGGACATGCCGGTAGCGCACAAGACTGTACTAAGGCAATCTCGATTGCGCTGTTTTTGAAAGCTTATTTTCATTTTTCTTTCCAGCCACAACATCAAGAAACTCTGCAATATCCAGACTGGAAAGCAACGGTAGTAATTTCTACTCGCTGCACTTAGGCAGCATGCTTGGCGGTGAGCTGAACACCAAGTGCTTTCAAAACCGCCATCGTGGTTTTAAGCGTCGGATTGCCTCGTTCACTAAATGAACGATAGAGCTGTTCGCGAGACAGACCTGTTTCCTCTGCAATCTGGGCCATGCCTTTTGCACGGGCTACTATGCCAAGCGCATTGGCAATATAGCCGGAGTCCCCGGTTTCCAGCGCATCGGCCATAAAAAAAGCGATATCTTCGTCGGTTTCCAGCGCATTGGCTGGATCGTATTTGGTAAATTTTTCGGTCATGATAACGCCTGCCCGCCGATCTTCTAGCGGAGATTCCCAATCGCGGAATGTATCGGAGCCGATGGCGTAGAGCCCCTGTTTTTCTTCCCAGCCACCACAAAAAAACAGTGGCCTCGCCGACAGGAATCGAACCTGTAATTGGCCCTTAGGAGGGGTCGGTTATATCCATTTAACTACGGCGAGTACGGGTAAAAGCCCCAGCATTATATGCTAAATCGTGGCATGAATGGATGTCGCTGTTGTCATGCAGCCCAATATCGTAGCAAGTATGACCCAATCAGCGGGCAAGCCATGCATTTCCCGGCGTCATTATCCTTTAAAACGCGCCTGGCCTGGGGATGCCTATCTCCTGATTCGCGCGCTGCTTTTGACGACGCGCTTTTTCCAGCCGCGAGTACCGTCGGACCGCTATCTGCCACTAGTATAAACCCCGCTATTCAAGCTGATAGGCTTTGTAGTATTAATTAATTTATCCTGAACAGTTGGGGGAACTGTCATGAAACACTTTGCCATCCGCAGGCGCAGGGAACCGGGGCATGAGGACTATTATCTGAATGCATTGGTATGTAATGAGTGCTCGGGCGATATGACACAATCGTATCCCGATGCCCGGGAAATTACCGAAATTCTGTGCGACCCGGGCTATGAAGAATGCTGCCGGCTGTGCGGCAAATCGTTCTGGGATGAAATTCGGTCGCACTCTGTCAACAGACCGCATTGAACGCGGGTAGTGTTGCAGACGCAGCACCACAGCACAGCGCAGACCTGCTCAAATACGCTTACGCGGTGCGCCCATCGTTGGCCACGTTTACGGGCTGTGCCTGCAATAGCGATACCAGTACCTGCGGATCAATTCCCAGCAAATAGCCGCGGCGGCCGCCGTTGATGTAAATTTGTGGCATTGCCAGCACGCTTTGCTCTACCCAAATGGGCATCCGCTTGCGGGTGCCAAATGGCGATGTGCCACCAATCTGGTACCCCGAATGCCGGGGCGCCACCGCCGGCTGGCAAGGCTGCATTTTCTTAACGCCGGCCTGGCGCGCCAGGTTTTTCATCGACACTTCGCAATCGCCGTGCATCAGCATCACGTGCGGCCTGGCGTGCTCGTCTTCCAGAATAAGGGTCTTGACCACGGCATGTGGATCCACGCCCAGCTGCCGTGCCGCCTCTGTGGTGCCACCATGTTCTACGTAGTCATAAGTGTGTTCGGTATAAACCACTTTATGCTTTTTCAACATCTGAGTGGCAGGTGTTTCCGATACGTGTTTACTGGCAGCCATATCCGCTTATTGATCGATATTATTGTTGAGGAAAGCGACTATTCTACTGCAACCATTGCGCTTGCGGTTTACGCTCGTGGATGGTGTTGCGCATGCAATTGCTTCAGCCGTTCCCGCGCCACGTGGGTATAAATTTGCGTGGTGGAAATATCAGCATGCCCAAGCAGCAATTGCACAACACGCAAATCCGCGCCGTGATTGAGCAGATGCGTCGCAAACGCATGGCGCAGTGTGTGCGGCGACAGGGGGGTGTGAATATCCGCCTGCAGGGCATATTTTTTAATGAGCTGCCAGAATGCCTGACGCGTCATGCCGGTGGCGCGACGGGTCAGAAACAAATCA
>JBEBTQ010000197.1:0-6390 GCA_040393685.1 Advenella kashmirensis
CCCAACGGTCACGTATAGCTGTATATAATGATTACCCTATACGTCTCCCACCCGAAATCAGAAAAAAATCATGTTAGATCCTGTTTTACTGCGAAAAGAGTTGCCCTTTGTCATCGCGGCGCTCAAACGCCGCAACGTTGAATTCGACGAAGCCCGCTTCAATGCGCTGGAAGCGCGTCGCAAGGATGTGCAAATCCAGACCGAAACCCTGCAGGCGCAGCGCAACGCGCTGGCCAAGCAGATTGGGCAGCTCAAATCCCGCAAGGAAGATGCCAGCGCCGTCATGGCCGAATCCCAGGCGATACCAGGCAAACTCAAGGCACTGGAAGAACAGCTGGCGCAGATTCGCAGCGAACTTGACGGCTGGCTGATGACCCTTCCAAATCTGCCCCATGCCTCTGTCCCGGATGGCAAGGACAGTGATGATAACGTGGAAGTTCGTCGCTGGCTGGGTACTGCAAAAGGGTTTGTTACCGATAACAGCCAGCCTGCAGCCAAAGACTTCGACACCCAGGATCATGTCACCGTTGGTGAGCGCCTTGGGCTTGAATTTGATACGGCTGTCAAACTGACGGGTGCACGCTTTTCCTTCATGCGCGGTGGCATGGCGCGCCTGCATCGTGCGCTGGCCCAGTTCATGCTGGATCTGCACTCCTCGCAGCATGGTTATACCGAATGCTATACGCCCTATATTGTGAACAGCTCCACGCTTCTTGGCACCGGTCAGTTGCCCAAGTTCAAGGACGATATGTTCTGGGTCACAAAAGGCGGGGAAGACGAACCTCAGACAGATCAACAGGGTCGACCCATTGCCAAAGAAGACCTTTACCTGATTTCAACGTCGGAAATTACACTGACAGCAACGGTCAAGAACGATATCGTTCCCGGCGCCAGTCTGCCACTGCGCCTGACGGCGCATACGCCATGCTTTCGCTCAGAAGCGGGCAGCGGCGGTCGCGACACGCGCGGCATGATTCGTCAGCATCAGTTCGATAAAGTGGAAATGGTGCAGATTGTCCATCCCGAGAAGTCTTACGACGCGCTCGAAGAGATGGTCGGTCATGCCGAGAAAGTGCTGCAACTGCTGGAACTGCCATATCGCGTCATGCAGCTTTGCACCGGCGATATGGGCTTTGGCGCTGCTAAAACCTACGACCTGGAAGTGTGGATTCCAGCGCAGAATACCTGGCGGGAAATTTCCTCTGTCTCCAACTGCGAAGCATTTCAGGCCCGTCGGCTTCAGGCGCGTTTCCGCAACGAGCAGGGCAAGACCGAATATCTGCACACGCTCAACGGATCTGGCCTGGCTGTGGGACGTACGCTGGTCGCACTTATCGAAAACTACCAGCAGGCTGATGGCAGCATTGTCATCCCGCAGGCGCTGCGCGCCTATATGGGAGGGCTTGAACGCCTGACGCCCGAGGCGTGATCCGTCGCTGTGGCCCTGCCGTCAATACGATGCAGGCAGGGCCGATCTGACCCGACCTGAGCATAACCACGCTTTGCTGACCAATGCCAGAGCGATCCGGGTCAGACAGAAAAGATGGGCTGGTGGTGGTCCCGACATTCACTTTTGCGGTATTTTCTTTTCGATTCAATCCGTTTTTCATCCAAGGTTGTCCATCATGCTTTTTCTGCTTTCACCTGCCAAAAAACTCGATTACGACTCTCCGGTAGCAACCACCACTCACACTCAGCCGCTGTTTACGAAACGTTCTGCAGAGCTTATCAAAGTACTCAAAACCAAAAGTGCAGATGATATTGCAGCACTCATGAAGCTGAGTCCGGCATTGTCGGAGCTGAACGTAAAACGGTATGCAGAATGGAAGCCTAAATTTGATCAGAAGAATTCCCGCCAGGCGGTGCTGGCCTTCAATGGTGACGTTTATGAAGGACTTGATGCGACTTCACTGACAGAATCACAACTGAATTGGGCGCAGGAGCATGTGGCCATTCTGAGTGGTTTGTATGGCGTCCTGCGACCTTTGGATCTCATGCAGCCTTACCGGCTGGAGATGGGAACGAAGCTGCAGACCCGGGCAGGCAAAAATCTATACGAATTCTGGGGTTCAGAAATTGCGAATTATCTGAACGAACGCCTCAATGATGAGAAGTCGCGCATTGTGGTGAATCTGGCATCGGAAGAGTATTTCAAATCGGTAGATCTGAAAGCGCTGGATGCCCGTGTTGTTCAGTGCGTATTCCAGGACTACAAAAATGGGGTCTACAAAATCATCAGTTTCAATGCCAAGCGCGCTCGTGGTCTGATGGCCCGCTTTGCCATTGAAACCAAGGCAAAAACGCCTGCTGCCCTGAAGAAATTCAATGCAGAAGGCTATGCATTTGCGCAAGAGGAATCAACGGAAGACAAGCTGGTCTTCCGGAGAAAAGAATGAGCCGTCAGGCCGCAATAAGAATATTCATTTTTTTTGCACTGGGCTATTTCCTCTCCTATGTATTTCGCGGACTGAATATCGGTTTTGCGCCGTTTCTGTCGCGCGAGATGAATCTTACGGCAAGTGATCTGGGGCTGCTGACCAGCTTTTATTTCATTGGCTTTGCACTGGCCCAGTTGCCTGCAGGGCTGGCGCTGGATCGCTACGGTGCGCGGCGCACTGATGCCGCTTTGCTGGTCCTGGCGGCTATCGGCACCGTTGTGTATGGCACCGCCCACAGCATGCACTCTCTGATCGTCGGCCGCATTCTTATCGGTGTTGGCGTGTCCGTGTGTCTGGGTGCCGGCTTTATGGCCATCGCACAGAATTTTCCCTCGTCACGCTGGCCATTGCTTAACGGTCTGATGGTCGCTATCGGTGGTCTGGGCGGGGTAGTCGTTGGTACACCTCTGGCGATCTGGCTTACTCATAATACCTGGCGTGAAGTCAGCGTTCTCATGGCTGGTGTGACGCTGGTGGTCGCAGCGCTGATCTGGCTGATGGTTCCCGAGACAAAGCATACGCACGCGAGCCGCGAATCCATGTCAAAGCAGATCCACGGTCTGCGCCTGATTCTCAAAAACGCAATCTTCTGGCGCGTTATTCCTTTTCCCTGTGCTGTCGGCGGCGCATTTTATGCAGCGCAATCCTTGTGGGTCAAACCTTATCTGATGGACGTTTCTGGGCTCACTGCAAGAGCGGCGGACAGTGTCGTGTCTTCGCTGGGGTTGACCATGGTAGTGGGCACCGTGATAACAGGAATGGTTGCGCGCAAAATAGAACGCTATGGCATGGGCTTACGGATATTCAGCGGGCTGGGAATGACGCTTTTTGTCCTGATGCAGGTGCTGATTTTGCTCAGGGTGCCCATGGCGCCCGTGGTGATTTGGGGCGCTTACGGTTTTCTGGCTTCCAGTTGCATACTGGCCTACGCCTTGATGGCTGAAGTCTTTCCGCGCAAGGTAGTGGGACGCGTGACCACGGCCTTCAATATGATTTTTTTCATCAGTATTTTCTCCATGCAGGTAGGCGTGGGCTTCATTCTGGATTTCTGGACTGCCGAGGGTGGTCACTATCCTGCGCAAGCCCATCTGACCGCCTGGGCCATCATGCTGGCCATACAATTTGCTACTGCGGTGCTGTATTTCTGGCCAGGTCGGATTGCCGTAGACGAAGCTTTGTTCAATTAAGGGCCGGTCGGTCTGCCCACACAAGCAGACGGCGGCTTATTTACATCAATCCTATCGTTGTTGCCTGCTGGCGGATTCGCAGTGCCGCCTGCTGCATCTGCTTTAGCGGGAAGACCAGACTGCCGTATTGTCCCTCGGTCTCAATCTGAGACGCCGGTTCCGTAATGGCTTGCGCCTTTCTGTCGAGTAAGTCAGAAATATTGTTGATGGTCTGCTGCATATTCGGCGGAATGCGGTCCAATCCTGCCAGCACCGGTGCGATTGCCGTAATCTGACTGGCAACGGCATCGGTCTGAGTCAGAATCGTGTTGAGTTCCTTGATATGAATCTGCTTGGATTTGGGTTCATTCATCATGCGATAGTAGCTGTCGGCAAGTGCGCCAAATGCCGTATGCATGTTCTTGCGGCAAAGCTGCGCATGCACATAACGTTCGTTATCTGGTGATGCAATCTTGCGGTCGGGATCAGAATGGACCGAATCGATATAAGCCTGCACGGCATTGATGTATGCATGGGCTGCATCCACTGCTTCCTGCGCAAGCGGCATGATCCGCTGCTTTTCCCACCAGGGAAGAATCGAACTGCAAAGAAAGGACAGCAGGCACCCGGCCAGTGTATCCAGTGCCCGCTCGCCAATAATCAGCAGATTGCCCGGACTCAAAAAGTGAAAGGCAATCAGGATATAAATCGTCATCAGCAGCGAGCTGAGCAGGTAATTGGTCAGCACAAAGGCATTGCCCAGCACCATGGCAGGCACCATGATGGCAATCAGAATAAATGCATTGCTGGTGACATTGAACAGGGCAATCGTGATGAGGCAGCCCGCCAGTGTGCCTGCCAGGCGTCCGATGGTCCGCTGCCGCGTCAGGGCGAACCCGGGCCGCATAATAATGAGAACCGTCAGAATGATCCAATAGCTGTGCGCGGTGAACGCGCGCACCATTGCCGAGTGTCCGTATATCAGGCTGACAACGGTGGAAATCAGCAGCACCAGCGTGACCACAAACGTGGTACGCAGGGCGTAGCGAAAGATGGACGAAGTCAGCGTCAGATTGCGCCGGAACGGGTCCAGGGTAATGGTTAGCGGTGTCACGAAACGGCGTAGGGACTGATCCCGCTTGAGACTGTCGACGGGCTCCAGTCGACTCCCACGCAAGTTGTCAGCAATACGGTCCACGAAGCGAGCGGCGTTGCGCAGACGGCGCACAATCTGCACCAGCAGCAGATAGGTTTCGGGCTCTGCCGTCTGCAGTCCGTCTTCTTTCAACTGTAATAATTCATATTCCATGGCCCGCAATTCCGCCTTGACACTATTGCGGTAATCCACTGGCTTGTTACGTGCCAGGCTGTAGGCGGTGCGGTTCAGCGTGCGACTGATCTTAAATAGCGTATCGCGCATGAACAGCAGAATGTCGTGATCCTTGAAGCGGGCGCGCAGCGTGGCGTAGTCTGTCTGCGAAGCCGCCATAGTATCGAGCAGGGCGATCATATCGATGAAAACATTCCACAGCAAAATCCGTTGCTGATCGCTGGCATCGTTATCCCGCGGCAGATTGCGCAGAACAACATCGCGGGCACTCTGGTGCTGCTCGGTCATGGCAATCATCTGCGGAATCATGCGCCGGTAGCTGTCGTCCAGATTCTTGTGGGTATCGTAGAAGTCAGCCCGTGTATTGATAAACGATGCCGTTGCATAAAGCGCAGCGGACAGAGTCTGTCGTTCTTCACGCAACTTGAACAGATGACTGATGGACGTGCTGTACAGGATGTAGAAAATCCCGCCCATGGCCGTATAGCTGGTATGCGTGAGCGCCTCGTCCACTGACAGCGGCGTGTGCATGGAAAGCATCATCTGAAGCAAACAGCCAAAGCCGATGAGCCCGCCGCGTCGTCCATAGACAGAGAGCATGGAATAGAAGAATACCTGGGCGGAAACAACAAGCCAGAGCAGGGCAGGATAGGGGCTGGCAAGACCGGTAAGCAGTCCGGACAGCTGACCCAGCACAATACCGCCCAGCATTTCATTCAGACGGGATCGCTTGGTACCACCGACCTGGTCAATAATGGCGGGACACAGCGCGCCGGTAGCAAGGGCAACGCCAATAATCGGCTCTTTGAATAGTCCGGCCATGACAAAGACCGGCAGCAGCACTCCCGTGGCCTGGCGCGCTCCATGAAAAAAATTGGAACTGTAGAAGAATTTGACAAAATTTTCCGCGCGAATATCCATACACCAAACCAGTGAGAATAATAAACGTCAGCCGTGCCAGCTGCGACATTGTTGTAAATCGTCTGGCAGCCAATTCGGTAAAGTCCCTTATTGTACCGTCAGCTTTGCGAAAATTTGAGCCTGATCAGAATTCCCGATTGCGTTTGGTGTTGCAATGCGGTACAGTTAACGACTATATCTGGGGATCAACCGTCTCCAGACAGATCGGACACCCAGTTTTTGCTACCCGCTTCAATTGCAGTGCGCCTTAAAATTTTTGAATAATAGCGGTTATTTGTGCCACAAGCGTGAATAAACGTCTCCATTTCGAACTCTCCCCGCACATGTTGTGCGAGCAGACCCAGATTGATGGCCAGGTTGGTAAATTGATGTCTGCAGGTGGCGTTCCTCCGTGAGGAACAAAGCGCTGCAAATGTTGACGGATCCTTCCGAAGCCGCAGGTCGACTGACCAATCAACGCGGGAATGCTGGTTATGAAAGGAAATAACATGGAACTCAATGGCGCCGATATCGTCGTGCGCTGCCTGGCCGAAGA
>JBEBTQ010000198.1:0-6364 GCA_040393685.1 Advenella kashmirensis
GCGCAACAATGGTGCCCTGGGCATCCATAAAGGCAATCGAAAGGGGAATCAGGGTATTTTTCATCCAGAAACAGCGAGGCTGATCATCTGGAAACACAAATAGCATGCCATGAGAGGCCCCCATCGTTTTTCGATTCATGAGACCGGTAGCGCGCCTGGCTTCGGTATCGGCAATTTCGACAGTGATGGTGTGGCTGTCAATGCGCAGCGTTGCCTTGGAAAGGGTAGTGGGGGGCGCAGAAATGCGGGCTGCAGCTATCCGTTGACCTGCCAGGAGGCCTGCCGAGATAGCGCAGCCCGCAATTAGCGTAAAACGCAAGAACCTTGATGCGGACAGGGGCATACGTACAGCCTGTAAAAATACAGACTATGCTGCCATAATATTGAGTGCCTGTTGGCCTTTTGGACCTTGTGCGATCTCAAAAGTGACCCGCTGGCCTTCTTTCAAAGTTTTAAATCCGTTCATCTGAATCGATGAAAAATGGGCAAACAGGTCTTCTCCACCGCCATCGGGGGTGATAAAACCGAACCCTTTGGCATCGTTAAACCATTTGACTGTCCCGGTCTGCTTGTTACCGCCTTCTTCCGGGATTGTTGATTCCGTTGTTTCTGACATACTTACAGCCTCTGCTCAAGATATTACCAACCCATGGCGATTGACCGATGACGCGTCGATTGCCGAAAAAGATACTGAAAAAGTATTGTGGATACTATTTTTCAGTACAAATAAATGATGCGGATTAAAATTAAGTGAGTCAATAGTGGAAATTACCGATAATTCCGGGGTTCATTAACAACAGTACTTGAAATATCGTATAAAGTATCTATATAGAGTTTTTCATAATCAGGTTCAGTATGGCTCAGCAGTCAGGGATTGTCACTGAAGCGCAGAAGGCGAAGTTGGCGCCTCCGCCCATGTATCAGGTGTTACTTCTCAATGATGATTACACACCCATGGATTTCGTGGTTTCGGTCTTGCAGAAGATTTTTTCAAAATCGGAAGAAGAAGCCACGGTGATCATGTTAAAAGTGCATCATGATGGTAAGGGCGTCTGCGGTGTCTATACCAAGGATATCGCCGCCACCAAGGTCGCAACTGTTGCGCAATATGCGCGTTCACATCAGCACCCTTTACAGTGCGTGATGGAACCCATAGATTTGTAATGTTCCTGGCTCTGCCAGGGCAGATGTTTAGACGGAGGAAATAGTGATTTCTCAAGAACTCGAAGTGACCCTTCATATGGCTTTTGTGGACGCGCGCTCCGCACGCCATGAATTTATTACCGTCGAGCATCTGTTGCTGGTTCTGCTGGATAACGCGGCTGCACGGGAAGTACTGACGGCCTGCGACGCAGATATCGAACAGCTGCGCAGCAAACTGCGTGCTTTTGTGGATGCCAATACACCAATCGTGGGTGGGACAGATGAGGTCGATACACAACCGACCCTGGGCTTTCAGCGCGTCATTCAGCGCGCCATCATGCACGTTTCGTCCAACGGCAATGCTAAAAGCCCGGCCACCGGTGCCAACGTACTGGTCGCCATCTTCAGCGAAAAAGACTCGCATGCCGTGTTTTATCTGCAGGAGCAGAATATTACCCGGCTGGACGTGGTCAACTATATTTCGCATGGCATTACCAAATCGGCTGCGCCTACGCCAGATGAAAGCGCCAGCGCGCCCGATGCTCAGTCAGGTGAGGCCGAAGAAAATAAATCGCCACTGGCACTCTATGCGTCTGATCTGAATACGCTGGCCAAGGCCGGAAAAATTGATCCTCTGATCGGCCGCGACAGCGAAATTGAACGGGTCGTGCAGATTCTGTGCCGTCGCCGCAAGAACAATCCCTTGCTGGTCGGTGAGGCTGGCGTGGGTAAAACCGCCATCGCCGAAGGCCTGGCGCTGCGTATCACCAGCGGCAATGTGCCTGACATTCTGTCCAAGGCGCGTGTCTATGCGCTGGATATGGGCGCGCTGCTGGCGGGTACCAAATATCGAGGTGATTTTGAGCAGCGTCTGAAAGCGGTACTTAAGCAGCTGGCCAGCCAGCCCGAATCGGTGCTATTCATTGATGAGATTCATACGCTTATCGGTGCTGGTTCGGCATCCGGCGGCACCATGGATGCCTCCAATCTGCTCAAACCCGCGCTTTCTTCGGGCCAATTGCGCTGCATGGGGGCAACGACCTACAAGGAATACCGCGGTATTTTCGAGAAGGATCATGCACTGTCGCGCCGCTTCCAGAAAATTGATGTCAGCGAACCCACCGTGGAACAGACCATACTCATCCTGCGTGGCCTGAAATCGAAATTCGAAGAACACCATCACGTGCGCTATTCAGCGGCTGCCATTACGGCGGCAGCGGAACTGTCGGCCAAGCATATCAATGACCGACATCTGCCTGATAAGGCCATTGACGTGCTCGATGAAAGCGGGGCAGCGCAGCGTCTGTTGCCCAAGTCCAGACAGAAAAAGGTTATTGGCAAGGCAGATATTGAAAACGTGGTATCCAAGATGGCACGTATTCCGCCGCAATCGGTCAGCAGTGATGACCGTAACAAGCTTGCAACGCTGGACCGCGATCTGAAGACCGTGGTTTTCGGGCAGGATGAAGCCATTACGGCCCTGGCCTCGGCAATCAAAATGTCGCGTTCCGGTCTGGGCAAACCCGACAAGCCTATCGGTTCCTTCCTGTTCTCCGGCCCGACCGGTGTAGGGAAAACCGAGGTTGCCAAGCAACTGGCGTTCATCCTGGGCGTTGAGCTGATTCGCTTTGACATGTCCGAGTATATGGAGCGCCATGCGGTTTCCCGACTCATTGGTGCGCCTCCGGGATATGTCGGCTTTGATCAGGGTGGCTTGCTGACCGAAGCAGTCAACAAGCAGCCTCACAGTGTCCTGTTGCTGGATGAAATTGAAAAAGCCCATCCGGATATTTTCAATATTCTGCTGCAGGTCATGGATCATGGTGTTCTCACGGACAATAACGGTCGCAAATCGGATTTCCGTAATGTGGTGATCATTATGACCACCAATGCCGGTGCCGAGCTGCTTAACCGTCGGTCCATCGGTTTCTCTGACAGCCGTCAGAGCGGCGATGAAATGGCCGAAATCAAACGGATGTTCTCGCCGGAGTTCCGTAACCGGCTGGATGCCATCATTCCGTTTGCGGCATTGTCCGAGGAAATTATCATGCGTGTGGTGGACAAGTTCCTGATCGAACTCGAACACCAGCTGCAGGTAAAACGCGTCGAAGCCACCTTTACCGATGCGCTCCGTCAGCATCTGGCCAAAAAAGGCTTCGATCCTGTGATGGGCGCAAGACCTATGCAGCGACTGATTCAGGATGTCATCCGGCGTGCCCTTGCCGATGAACTGCTCTTTGGCCGTCTGGCCAATGGCGGCTCGGTGTATGTGGATATTGATGACAAGGATGAAGTCACACTCACGTTCAACGATTCTGATCCCAGGGAGAAGAAAGACTCTGAGGAAGAAGCGCTGGTTTCCTGATGACGACGGGCACGTATATCGCCTGCCACCATTGTGGGCAACTGCATGAAAAGAGCGCGCTGGCTCACGGTCAGCGCGCTTCTTGCGTCCGCTGTGGTACGGTGTTGTGGACGCAGGGCGCGCTGAGCAGTTCGGCATGGCTTGCCCTGGTAGCCACGTCGCTGATTGCGTTTGTGATTGCCAACTGCATGCCCGTAGGGACCATCTCTGCACTGGGGCTCAAAAGCAGCTCCACATTTCTAGAGGCGGTAACCGCCACCTGGCGGGCCGGGTACCCCAGTGTGGCCGTTATGTGCTTTGCCACAGGCTTCCTGATGCCGCTGCTCGACATCCTGATTCTCATGTGGCTGCTGGTGTTTCTGCGTCGGGGCAGACCCGCGCCAGGACTCAACGTGCTCAGTCGCTGGCTTCATTACGTCAGACCCTGGGCCATGATTCCCGTCTTTATGCTGGGTGCCCTGGTGGCTATCGTCAAACTTGCCGATATGGCCTCCCTGACGCCAGGCGCTGGTCTGTGGGCCTACGCGGCACTGACCTTTCTTCTGACTGCCTTGAGTAAGCTGAATTCGGAAAGAGTCTGGTTACTGGCCGAACAGGAAGGTGCGGTACAAAATATTCCGGTCTCCATCGATCAGGAACATATTCCCCTGGATTGCGAGGTCTGTGGTCAGATCACGATGAGTCATTCTCACGAAGGAACGTGCCAGCGTTGCCACAACCCTGTTCACTTCCGTAAACCCGCACACAAAACGCGTACGCTGGCCATTCTTCTGGCGGCCATTTTTCTCTATCTTCCCGCCAATCTCTACCCGGTCATGATCAATACCACGGTACTGGGAGGAACCACCGCACATACGATTCTTGGCGGTATCCTGGAGTTGTGGAACATGGGCTCCTGGGACCTGGCACTTATCGTTTTTATTGCCAGCTTTGTTGTGCCGCTGACAAAAATTGTGATTTTGGGTATTTTGCTGGGGCGTTCCGCAAGGGGCAGGCGTGATACGATGATGCATTACACGCGCATGTATCAGACGGTAGAGCTGATCGGCCAATGGTCCATGCTGGATGTCTTTGTTGTCATTCTGCTAACGTCCCTGGTCAGTTTTGGCCCGCTGATGTCTGTCAGGCCCGACATCGGCGCAGCGGCTTTCGGTATGGTTGTCGTTGTGACCATGATCGCCACCATGAATTTTGATATCCGCAAGGGCTGGGATGAAGTCGACGACGATATTGAAATGGATGATTATCAGCCGGCAGTGACCGCCCCCACTTTTTCCTGACAGGATATCTTTCCAAAGAAAGAAAGCAACGCCAGAGTGTTTATTCAATAACATGCATAATTCAAAGATTCAGCAGTTGGCAGGAGTAATTTATGTCTGAAAATGATCTGCCCCCGTCAGATCCGTCCCGGAAGACCCCGGCTGATGGGCCTGCAGCGGATGACCGTCAGACGCCCAGAGGCGAGACCGATACCGGTTCGGGCCGGCAGGGTGGCAACGCATCCTCGAACGACCAGAATCAGGCAGGTACACAGGGCGGTTCACCTAATCGTCCCAATCCCGTCATCGCCAAAACACCGGTAGTGACCCAGAAGAAAAACAAGAATATCTCCTGGATCTGGCTGGTGCCTCTGATCGCCGCCATTATTGGTCTGTCTCTGCTTGTTCGTGATTACATGCAGCAGGGGCCGGTCGCTACTGTCACATTCAAGACAGCCGAAGGGCTTGAAGTGGACAAAACCCAGGTTCGCTACAAAGATGTCGTGGTCGGCGTGGTGTCAGATATTAATCTCACCAGTGATCATAATTCAGTGGAAGTCAAGGTCGCATTCAAGCAGGGGTCAGACTTTCTACTGCGTGATGGCGCACGTTTCTGGGTGGTTAAACCGCGTCTGGGCGTGAGCGGCGTATCTGGCCTGGGCACGCTCGTGTCAGGCTCATATATCGGCGTGGATATTGACGATTCCGCACAGCGCAAGGCCGAGTATCGCGATGAATTCGTCGGACTTGAGAAGCCCCCGGAACTGGTTAGCGGTCGCCCGGGCAAACGTTTTACCGTGACGGCCCCTAGCCTGAATTCGCTGGATCTGGGCTCTCCCGTGCTGTATCGGCGGCTTGAAGTGGGCCAGGTCATCAATTACAACCTTGGCGAAAACGGCAAAGGCGTAGAGATACAGATTTTCGTGGACGCACCGTATGACCGGTACGTCACAAAAAACAGCCGCTTCTGGAATGCCAGTGGCGTGGATCTTTCTCTGAATGCGGGCGGCCTGAATCTGAAAACGCAGTCGCTGGTTTCGGTGCTGGCCGGTGGTATTTCCTTTGGTCAGCTCCCTGTAGAGGATGACTCGGCCGAAGAAGTGCTGCCTGCGCCCGCAGGTACCAAATTTGTTCTGCACTCCAGTGAAGAAAAAGCACTTGCCAAACCCGATGGGCTGGCCTTCCCGTTACGGATGAAGTTCGACAAATCCGTGCGTGGCCTGCAAACGGGTTCTGCGATTGACTTCAAAGGTATTCTTCTGGGCGAAGTCAAAGACATTTCAATGGAATTTGATATCGCAACCAAGAAAACCACGGTGATCGTGGACGGTGTCATCTATGAGAATCGTTTGGGCGGGGTCATTCCAGATAAGGAACGCTACGACAAAAACGGCAAACTGGTCCATGATCTGGCGCTCAAGGAATTCGTCAAGAGCGGCATTCAGGCCCAGTTGCGTTTCGCCAATATTTTCACTGGACAGCTGTATGTCGCGCTGGATTACTTCCCGGAAATCAGCAAAAAGCCGCCGGTGCCTGATGTCAGCGTCGAGCCGGTTGAGATCGCGACCGTACCGGGAAGCTTCGATGAATTGCAGCA
>JBEBTQ010000199.1:0-6364 GCA_040393685.1 Advenella kashmirensis
TCAATAAAGCGTTTGATGCAGCCTTGCATGACCAGGCGATCGCGGACAGTCTGATACAGTCCGGGAATATCCCTACCGGCGGCCCTGCTGAGTCGTTCCGCAAGACAGTGGAAGACGAGTCACGTAACAACCAGGACATTATCAAGCAGGCCGGACTGGCTGCAAAATAAAGAGTTGGCGCCGTGACGCCTGGGTGCATGATGCAAATCGTGTGCCCGGCTGACACACGTCCGGTCTTTGATTGCTCATTCGTCAGCCGGTCAATGCAACTGGATTCACTGCGCGAGTCGTTCAATGCGACTGACATTCAGTACAGCAAAAATGTTTACACCAGTGAGTTTATTTTCCCGCCTGATGTACCAGAGAAAGCAGACCGGCAGCCAGCGTGAACATTCCTGCAAAACTACGATTGAGAATTTTCTGTTGTCGTGCCGAACGCAGAAGCCGCAGAATTTTGGCCGCGAGCCAGGTATATCCGGTCATCACAATCACATCTACCATGGTCATGGTTGCGCTCATGGTAACGTACTGTTGAACCAGTGGCTGCTTTGGATCGATGAATTGAGGCAATACGGCCAGCAGAAAGACGATGGCCTTGGGATTGCTCATATTCACCAGGAAGCCGCGCATCACAAGCCGGCGTGCCGAAATTTTTGCAACGCCGGACTCAAGCTGAATCAGTTGTACAGGCGCGCGCCATTGTTGCCATGCCAGATATAACAGATAACAGACACCGAACCACTTGATTAGGGAAAAGGCCCAGGTGGTGGAGGTAAGCAATACCCCCAGACCCGCTGCAACAATACCTATCTGAACGACAAGTGCAATCTGCAGACCCAATATGTTCCATAATCCCTGACGCACGCCATGATTGAGTCCGGTGGACATGGATGCGATCGCTCCCGCTCCTGGGGAAAGACTGATAATCCAGCAGGCGACAAAAAACGCCGACCACATTTGCAATGACATACAAACAGACCTTAGAAAGCTGCAAAAAATTAGCCTGCATACGACAACGGCTGGAAATATAGCGGCTGTCATACTGAAGGATGAAGGGAGAAAGCCTGAGGGAAAAGCGCGGGTTGCTTCCCGCCTTTTCTGAAGTGACGGGAGAAACGGACTGCTTCGCGCAGGATCTGAAGAGTAATTATAGGCCAATCCCTTGAATGCAGCACGACGAGCCACGCTCAGTACCTGAAAAAATTGACACTGTTCTATGACAAAAGTCATTAAATTTGCGGTAACTAAATTACACTTAGGATTACACGAAAAATTGAGCAATATCAGGAGAATTCATGAGAAAGGGTACGGGAAAGCGCTTGCTGGCTATTGCCACGAGCCTGGTGGCGAGTCTGACTGTCGGTGCTACGGCCACCGCGCAGGACAGCGAAGAGATTCGCATCGGAGAAATCAACAGCTATAAAATATTTCCTGCCTTTCTGGAACCCTATAAAAATGGGATGGCATTGGCTGCCGAACAGGCGAACGAAAATGGCGGTATCAATGGTCGCAAGTTGCGCATTATTATTCGCGACGACGCCGGCAATCAGGGTAATGCCATCAAGGAAGCACAAGCGCTGGTCAGCCGCGATAAAGTCCACGCACTTACCGGCGGGTTCCTCTCAAATATCGGACTGGCACTGGCCGATTTTGCTTCGCATAAAAAGGTGTTCTATCTTGCCAGCGAACCTTTGACTGACAAACTGGTCTGGGCAGATGGCAATGACTATACGTACCGACTTCGCACCTCGACCTACATGCAGGTCGCCATGCTGGTGCCTGAGGCTGTCAAACTGAATAAAAAACGCTGGGCTCTGGTCTATCCCAACTATGAGTATGGTCAGTCTGCCGTCGACACGTTCAAAACACTGATGAAGCAGGCACAGCCTGATGTGGAATTCGTGGCAAGTCAGGCGACGCCTTTGAACAAAGTGGATGCCGGCAGCGTGGTTCAGGCATTGGGCGACGCCAAACCCGATGCGATTTTCAACGCACTTTTTGGCCCGGATATCACCAAATTTGTTCGTGCCGGCACAACGCGCAAGCTGTTTGATAATACCCCGGTAGTCAGTCTGCTGACGGGCGAACCTGAATACCTGGATACGCTGGGGGCTGATACACCTAAGGGCTGGATCGTTACGGGTTATCCCTGGCAGTTTATCGACACCCCGGAACACAAAGCGTTTCTGGACGCCTATCAGAAGCGTTTCAATGATTACCCTCGTCTGGGATCCATTATCGGTTACATGGCGATCAAATCGCTGGCCGAAGGTTTCCGCAAGGCTGGCACAACAGACACAGACGCCCTGGTCAAAGCCTTTTCCGGATTGCAGCTGACTTCACCTTTCGGTGAGGTCACCTATCGGCCGCAGGATCATCAATCGACGTTGGGCGCCTATGTCGGCAAGCTTGACCTCAAGGACAACAAAGGCATCATGACGGATATCAAATACGTTGATGGGGCCGATGTACAGCCTGACGATGCACAGGTCAGCAAGATGCGACCCGCCAAAAAATAATGAGCAGAGCCGTTCATGTTGCGTATCTCATTCCTTTTTCCGGCCACCCGATTGAGCCCGGACCGGGAACCTGCCCGAGGAATTGGCTGAATAAAGGTAGTCCATGGAGTTGACCGGATTTGCCGTGCAGTTTCTAAACGGGCTCGCAGGGACCTCTTCGCTGTTCATGGTCGCCTGCGGACTCTCCCTGATTTTTGGGGTTAGCCGTATCGTCAATTTTGCACATGGCTCGCTGTATATGTTTGGCCTTTATATTGCCTACAGTCTGGTCATGCGACATCTGCCCGACGGTGCGTTCGGCTTCTGGAGCGGCATATTGCTTGCTGCCCTGCTTGTGGGTGTTCTGGGCGCCGCAATCGAGCTGGTCATTCTCAGAAGGATCTATCAGGCGCCGGAGTTATTCCAGTTGCTCGCCACGTTCGCACTCGTCCTGATTCTAAGCGATCTTGCCTTATGGCTTTGGGGTCCTGAGGATCTTCTGGGGCGACAGGCGCCTGGACTGGCTGGCGCCGTTACCTTATTCGACCGGCAGTTTCCAACATACAATCTGCTGCTGATTTTTGTCGGCCCTGTTGTGCTCGGATTGCTTTGGCTTTTACTGAACCGGACACGCTGGGGCACACTGATACGAGCAGCAACCCAGGATCGTCAGATGCTGGATGCGCTGGGCGTAAATCAACGCTGGCTATTCACCGGTGTGTTTGCGTTGGGCGCCTTTCTGGCAGGCCTGAGCGGTGCCCTTCAACTGCCTATTGAGCCAGCCAACCTGAATCTGGATCTGCTGACGATTGGCGATGCGTTCGCCGTGGTTGTCATCGGAGGTATGGGATCCATCCCCGGCGCCTTTGTTGCGGCTTTTATCATCGCACAGGTCAAGGCGCTCTGTGTCGGCCTGGGCACCGTTCATCTTGCTGGCATGGACATCGCCTTTCCGCAGCTGACACTGGTTATTGAGTTTCTGATTATGGCCGTTGTGCTGGTGTTCAGACCCTGGGGTCTGTTCGGAACACAGACCGGAACACCACGGGTTGTGGGCATGCACGAAGCGCCCTACCGCCCTGCCGGCCCGATTCTGAAAACAATCGGAATCGTGCTGCTTGCCCTGCTCCTTTGCGTACCATTAATGGGAGATGCCTATCCCTATCTGCCGGTTCTGATACAGGATATCCTGATTGCCATTCTTTTTGCTGCCAGTCTTCATTTCATTATGGGCCCTGGCGGTATGCACTCCTTCGGCCACGCGGCCTATTACGGTATCGGCGCCTATGCCGCTGCACTTTTGCTGCAGCGCTATACCTTGCCGATGGGCGCGTCCGTCGTTCTGGCGCCCTTTGTGGCAGCGATTGCGGCCCTCATTTACGGATGGTTTTGTGTTCGTCTGTCGGGGATCTATCTGGCGATGCTGACCCTTGCCTTTGCGCAGATCACATGGTCAGTTGCGTATCAATGGAATGACTATACCGGTGGCTCCAACGGACTGATTGGGATCTGGCCCGCTGGCTGGCTGGAGGATCCAAACCATTTCTATTACTTTACACTGGCCATCGTGGTCGCTGGCGTTCTGGCGCTGCGCTGGCTGCTGTTTTCTCCACTTGGGTACGCGCTGCGTGCCAGCCGAGACTCGGTGCAGCGCGCTGATGCTATTGGCATTGACGGAAAACGTATTCAATGGACTGCATTTGTCATTGCCGGTTTCTTTGCGGGTCTGGCCGGAGCGCTCTTTGTATTTTCCAAAGGCAGCATATCGCCAGAAGAACTGTATGTCAGCAAATCCATTGATGGTCTGGTGATGGTTTTGCTCGGAGGCATCCATTCCATTACCGGTCCTGTGACGGGAGCCGCATTCTATGTTGTCCTGCATGATTACATTACCGGCATCACCGAATACTGGAAAGGCCTTTTCGGTCTCATTATTCTGCTGCTGGTTCTGCTGTTCCCGCAAGGTCTGGCAGCCATGGGCAGTCGCCTGCGTCGCTGGCTTTCCAGGCCCCGACATCAGGCATCGGATTCAGGAGTAAGTCGCTCATGAGTCTGCTGGACGTCCGCCATCTGACCCGCAAGTACGGAGACTTTATTGCCGTCGATGACATCAGCTTTACGCTGGAAGCAGGCGAACTGCTGGCCATCATCGGCCCCAATGGCGCAGGCAAATCGACCACATTCAATATGGTGGGTGGACAGCTTCCGGTCACAAGTGGCAGCATAGCTCTAGATGGCAAACCCATCGCCAATCAATCTGCGCAGCAGATATGGAAACAGGGTGTGGGCCGAACTTTCCAGATTGCCGCCACCTTCAATTCCTTTACCGTAGTTCAGAACATTCAGAATGCACTGATCTCGTATCACGGTCAGACGTTTTCTGTGTGGCGAACTGCCGACAGGCTTTATCTGGACGAAGCTCTGGCGCTTCTTGACCAGGTCGGCATGCGCAGTCAGGCGGACAGACATTGCTCCGAGCTTGCCTACGGTGATATCAAACGGGTGGAGCTGGCCATGGCACTGGCCAGTGAACCTCGCCTTTTGCTGATGGACGAGCCGACTGCCGGCATGGCCCCCGCAGAACGGCTTGAGCTGATGTCGCTGACCCGTGAGATTGCACGCGCACGCAATACCGGCGTGCTGTTCACGGAACATAGCATGGATGTTGTATTCGGTTTTGCCGACAGAATACTTGTTCTGGCACGAGGAAAAGAGGTGGCCGAAGGCACGCCCGACGACATCCGGAATGATCCCAGGGTGCGGGAGGTGTATTTCGGCGTCAGTATGATCAACGACAAGGGAGAGCAATCGTGACGTCGCTGACTCCTGTTGAATCCGCTAGCGTGCCTGATACGAACGGAGGCCCGTCAGCCGACGTGCTACTGCGTGTCAGCAATCTGAATGCCTGGTATGGATCTGCACAAATCCTTTATGACATTGATCTGACTGTGGCCAAAGGCGAAGTGGTGGCGCTCATGGGTCGCAACGGTGCCGGCAAATCGACGACCATTGAAAGTATCATGGGGATGATCAGACACCAGGGTTCCGTCGAATTCATGGGGCGGCAGATTAGTCAGAATAAACCGTATCAGATTGCGCGTGCCGGTATCGGATTCGTGCCCGAAGAACGACGCATTTTTGCTGATCTGACGGTCATGGAAAATCTGGATACCGGCAGGCAGCCGGAAAGACGCTGGCCGGACGGACAACCCGTTTCGGCATGGACACCCGAAGCAATATTTGCTCTCTTTCCGAATCTTCAGTCCATGAAGTCGCGACGAGGCGGACAAATGAGCGGGGGCGAACAACAGATGCTTGCGGTCGCCCGCACCCTCATGGGCAACCCCTACCTGCTCCTTCTGGATGAACCCTCTGAGGGCGTCGCACCGATTATCGTCGAGCAGATGGCCGAGATGGTGCTCTCGCTGAAACGACAGGGCGTGAGTATTCTGCTTTCCGAGCAGAATATGGAATTTGCCCGACGGGTCAGCGACCGGGTATACGTACTGGAAAAGGGCCAAATCAAATTTCAGGGCAGCATGGCTTCACTTGCAGATAATCCGGACTTTGCAAAGGTATATCTGACACTTTGAACGAAGATCCGTGCTGCTTCGCGTTCCGGTAGGAAATCGGTCTGAACGCCCGCCTATGGTATAATTAGAGGCAAGAAATACAAGGTCACGGCAAGTCAATGCTTAAACACCAGCTTCTTACCAAAGACTCTATCCACTGCAACACCTGTGTGCTGGGACATATCTGTGTTCCACAAGGTCTTAACGCGCAGGATGCAGCACGGCTAAATGAACTCGTTAAGGAACGTATTCGCGTTCCCAAGGGTACGCTGTTTTTCAAGGCAGGCGACAAAC
>JBEBTQ010000200.1:0-6353 GCA_040393685.1 Advenella kashmirensis
TTCAGGTCCATGTGCCTTCGGGTGTGGGGGTTCGAGTCCCCCCTTGGGCACCAAATGCTTTAAACAAGTTGATTGAAAAGAATCAATAATCATCAAAATCAACAAGTTAGCATATTCAAATTCTCCTTTTAAATTATATCAGTCATGAAAAATGAAGTTTTCATGACGTTTCTACGCATAATCTGCGCACAAATTACGCACGTATTTACCCATTCTTATTGCCAATAAACGGTTATGGCGCCTACGCTGACAAAGAGATGATCGCGTGCTCGGCGAGTTTAAGAGGGAATTTATTGGGAGCGTCGGTATCACCTGCTATTAGGGACAACGGTATCAACTCAGGTAAGCCTTGTTCTCGGGATAACAAGTCTAATGAATACCAGTTGCCCCCGATTTCGATGTCGAGCCCGTTTACGATATAGAGTCGCTTATGGTTACAGTGTCTCAGACTTCCCGGATGTGATATCTCGTACCTCGACTGCGCAAAATTCGCTGCTGTTTATCGGCACTATGGGCACCACTTCATAGTCACTTCCTGGCTGAGCAGTGAAGGTGACAGTACGGCTTCTGCATGACTTTTCATAATGGGATATTACCGACTTTCCATCCGAGTAACTCCCACCCAGACCAATATAAGCATTATGTACGTGTATCGGTATGCCTGCTGGAATGTAAAATTCCCGATAGAATACCTTCGACAGAATACCATCATGGTCGTGCATGTCGTTCATCCAATCTGTTTTTGGCATGCCCAGGCTGATATTTTTAGTTCCGCCAACGAACGACGAGAATGCATCTGACAGTGATCCGCCCACATTCTGTTTAACCTTCTCATTATTGCGGACATATTCCAAAAAGGACGGTATCTGGTTTTGACCATAGAGTCGGATACGCGCCTGTGTTTGCGGGTCGTAACTCTCAGTACTTATTACAGTGGTGCTTTGACACGCGCTGAGTAATACGGTGCATGCCAGTGACAGAGCAAAACGGGAAAGCTTCATGCGTTCAATTCATCCATCGGCTAGTTTAAGAAAATTCCCGGTAAAGCGCCTGAACGGGCAAGCGGCGTTTGCGGGCCAGCGTCAGTATTGAGCGAAAGGCAAAAGCGCACCTTGAGATAATGCAAGCTTTTTTGAATTGGAGCCCTCAAATCAGATAGCAAATTCCGCCGAAAAACGGGGTGCGTGTGATATTACCGAAGCCGATGCGAATGACAGTTGTTATACTTAATGGCAATATCGATCTGAACAGAAAATCCTTCTGCCCGATCCGATGTCTCAATATACTGGCCCTTTTCAGGAGATCCATGTTGAAACGCACCCCCTTGTTGCTGGCGCTGGCTTTACTTTGCGGACCTGCATTTGCAGCGTACCCTGAGAAACCCATCACCTGGGTGATTCCCAGTCCTCCCGGCGACGGGGCGGATTCCGTAGGCCGCCTGCTTGCCGATAAGGTAGGTACTGCGCTGGGCCAGACGATTGTGGTTCAAAACAAACCTGGTGCCGGCGGCGTGATTGGCTCTGAGGCCGTGGCCAATGCCAAACCCGACGGGTACACCATGGTTGTGGGTACGGCGGGCTCCCACGGTATCAATGCTGCAATCTACAGCAAACTGCGCTACGACGTTGTCAAAAGTTTTCAGCCTGTCGGTCTGATCTGCACGACGGCAAATGTGCTGGCTGTCAGCAGCGATCTGCCTGTCAATAATGTGAAAGAGTTTGTTGACTATGTGAAAAACAGCAAGACATCGCTGAACTATTCATCTGGCGGCATCGGCAGTTCGGCCCATTTGTCTGCAGAGCTTTTCAAAAGTCTGGCAAATGTCAATTTGGTACATATTCCATACCGCGGTGCAACGCCTGCGGTTCAGGCCGTTATTTCAAATGAAGTCGTTACCATGATCGGAAACCTGCCTCCGTGGCTGAGTCAGATCAAGGGTGGCAAGGCCAAGGCGCTGGCCGTGACCACCAAAGAGCGTGTTCCGGAATTGCCAGACGTACCAACACTGGCTGAAACGTATCCAGGATTTGAAACCGTTGCCTGGTTTGGGGTTCTGGCTCCAGCCGGAACGCCGCAGGAAATCGTCACGCGGGTTAATACGGAAATCAACAAGGCACTGGCATCGCCTGAGATACAGGCGCGACTGAATGCGGTCAGCTGCCCGGCCGCTGCAGGCTCTCCTGAAGCATTTGCTGAACGGATCCGGAATGACGTGAGCCGCTGGAAGAAACTGGCCAAGGAAAAAAATATCAAGGCCGATTAAGGTCTTTGCTCAAGACCTTTGATAAAGAACTTTGATAAAGAACTTTGATTAAGACCTCTGATGTCGTCATCCGCGTGCTTACGCTGTTAATTGGCCAGCAGAGTCTCTATACCGAAAGCTACGGGTTTAAGCGGATGACGACGCAGCAACTCAGCGTCCAGCTCGATACCAAGGCCACTGGTATTGGGCACATGGTATTTTCCGTTATTCAATTGAGGATGCCTGTTACCCGTCAGTGCATCATAGAGCGGGCTTTCATCAAATTGCATTTCAAGCATATGTGCTTTGCTCGCCACACATGCCACGTGTAATGACGCTACCGTGCATACGGGTCCCGTCGGGTTGTGCGGTGCAAACAGAATATCGTTGGCCGCCGCCATCTCGGCGATAGCCAGCATGCTGGCAGGGCCCCCGCAATATTTGATATCCGGCATCACGACATCCAGCAGTTTTTCCCTGATCTGCATTTCGAATGCGGTAACGCCGACCTGCGTTTCCGCAGCGGCCACAAGGACATCCTGTTCATTGGCGCATTCCTTGATTCGTCGCAGCGCTTCCCAGTTCGCATACGTTTCGGCCATCGGGCATTCGAACCAATGCAGACCGACGGACTCCAGCCGTCGCAATACGTCGATTGCAGTTGCTTCATCAAAGCGCCAGTGACAGTCCACCATCAGACGCGCTTCCGGACCTACCGCATCGCGAATGGCGAAAAGGCAATCAATGCCATGCCTGATTTGTGCCTCTGCCTCTTTGGCTGCGCACAGCGACGGCGTTACACCGTCAAATGGTGCTGCCTTGAAAGCAGTATATCCAGCGTCGGCCGCGCGCCTTGCGGTCTCCGCAAATCCCTGAGGTGTTCGTGCTGTCGTTGCACGATTGATGTTCGCATACGCGGCAATGGCCTTCCTTTGCAATGGAGCCAGTGCTGCATGTAAAGGAATCGATTCTTCGATTGCCTGCAATGTCCACAATGCCTGACTCAATGCACTCAATACTGCATTGGACACCAGTCCGCCGGGGATATTGGGGGAAGGGCGCAACATGGACAGAGCTTCCTGCACGCTCAGTCCGATTAGCGGGTCGCCATGAATACGGCTTGCCGAGATCAGGGCTGTCTCCCAGCCATTCAGGGATGCTTCTCCCCAGGCCTGCATGCCATCGCTGGTCTGGACCGACAGATAAAACCAGTTTGTTTTGTCTGAAACATTAAAGGGAACTGCCTGAATGGATTCGATTTTGCTCATGATGTATAGGTACACGAAATTGAAGCGTGATTCTTGTCTGCCATGTTCAATATCTTAATCGACTTCGTTTGCGTAACTTCGGAATCCTAAATATGTCGAAGCGAAACATGAGTCCGTGCAAATTGGAGTATGCTGCATATTCTGTCTACTGCAAAAGGAGATTCTAATGAAAAAAACGATTTATGTCCTTGCTGCGCTGTTTGCAGTTGCCTCTACGCAAGCCTATGCGGCAGATTCCGTCAAGCCGGAACATCAGCATGCCTCATCGGTTTGCAAACGTGTTCAGGAATTGGCAGCGTCAACGCTGGAAGCACGCAAGAACGGACACAATGACAAAGAAGGGGATAAAGCCAGGTTGGGCAAGGACAGCAGTGATCCGATGTTCCAGTATGCAATTGATGCGGCTTATGAGAGTGATGTGAACAAAACCGGAATCGGTGAAGAGGCTTACGATTATTGCATGTTGCATAAAGCCGGCGCCTGATTTTTCTTATCCAACTCATCTTTGTTATCTATTACATTTGCCATAACCGCTGCGTCAAAATGATGCGCGGTGGCACACGGCTGACGAATGCGCTTTGCAATGGTGCGGATTTCGCACCATCTTCGCGCCGCTGCGTTCGTGATCAGACATTTCTGTTGCATTGAATCCCGGCACGTTATTTGCTTGATACCAGTGGTACCACCGGTTTCCTGTGTTTCTGACGCAGCAGCCGCTGTATATCGGGTTCAGGTATTTAACAAGGCGATGTTGATCCGGCGGAACCGGACAACTCGTGTGTAACAGGAGAAATGAATATGCAAAAGAGTCTGTTCTCGTTGGCGTTAATGACAGCTTTCGCAGGCGTGGCGCACGCAGAAACGTCGGTCCAGTTATATGGTCTGGTTGACGCGGGCATCGGTTATTCCCAAACCAAGGTCAGCTATGGTGACTCCTGGGTCAAGACGCGCGACATTGGCGTGGTCGATGGGGTGGGCGGTACCAACAACTGGGGTCTGAAAGGTACCGAAGATCTGGGTAATGGAACAAGTGCCATCTTCCAGCTGGAGAGCGGTTTCAAACTGGGTACGGGCCGTCAGCTATCTGAAGGTACTCTGTTTGACCGCCGTGCCTTGGTGGGCCTGACGGGCGTAGATTGGGGAACACTTACTCTGGGGCGTCAATACAATATTGCAGATGACATACTGTCGCCAATTGATCCGTTTGCCACCAATTTTGGGCAGGCAGGTGTGACAGGTGGTGCGTTTGGCGATTCCGTATCTGCCAATATGTCAGATACGATCAAATATCTGAGTCCGTCCTGGGGCGGCTTCCAGTTCGGCGCAGGCTTTGCCGGACGTAATCAGAAGACGGAATACCATGACGCAACCGGCAGTGTTGTAGACAGGGACACGTCCAACTGGATTACCGCCGGTCTGGCGTACAACAATGGTCCGCTGTCTGCTGCTGCCACTTATGACCGATTCCGGACCGATGTCACTCTGGGTGACGATCATGAGAAAACCACGACGCATATGTGGAATGTCGGTCTTGCCTATGACTTCAGCGTCGTCAAGGCTCATCTGATGTATGGTCAGACACGGGGCGCGCTGCCGTCTACCGGTCTGTCCTCCGGCTTGATGTATTCTTTGGACAGCGCGCTCGTGGACTACGGCTTCCCGGATACGTTGAGCAGTACGAAAGGGTACCGTCAGCAGGCATGGATGGGTGGATTGACGATTCCCGTCGGCGATGCAGGAAAAGTCATGCTTTCCTACCAGGGTAATCGAGTCAAAAATCCCGACGTGCTCGATAGTGCCCGTGGCAGCCTGCATATTGGCAGTGTGGGTTACAGTCAGGATCTGTCCAAACGCACCACGGTTTACGCCGTCGCCTCTTATGGCAGCGGTAGCGTTCGCTTTGATGCGCTGGACGATAAAGTGAAATTGAAATCCACATTAATTGCTGCTGGAATACAACACCGCTTCTGAATGATCCGCTAAAACGTTGTAAAAATGCCGGTTTGGTGCAAAAAAGCGACACCAAGCCGGCATTTTCTTCTGTTCTGGTTTTTTGACTTTCCTGCCCCTGATGACGTGCATCTCTTTGGAGAAATGACGCATATGCGTCGATTCCAGGGGACATCCATATACCACAAATTCCGCATTTTTCCTTTGCATGGATCAAGGCGGCGTGTTGGTCCTCAAAAATACAATACTTCTCAAGCTGCTTCCGTAAGCCTTTGATTTGAAAAGACAAGCGGGCTCGCATGTAGTGGCTTGCCAGCATGCGTCCTGCGCTGGATTTTATCAAATTTCGTCAGGATACATGCAGGCTGGCTACCGGAGAAATCCGGCAGCACAGGCCGGTTCCAAACCGCTGGCCCAAAGGTGATGAAGTAATCCGGCTCGCCGGAATGATATTTGTATTTTGGAGTAAACAACATGAAAAAGGCACTGCAATCAATTGTGCTGCTTGGCGCGGTAACTGGCGTTGCCCAGGCCGAAACAGCTGTCCAGCTCTATGGAATCGCGGACGGTGGCGTGCAATACAAAAGCACGAAAGTTCGGGCAGGTAATGAGGAATTTACCAAGAGCGAATCCGGCATCAAGGATAACAACCTGTCCGGTAGCCGCTGGGGTCTGAAAGGCACCGAAGATCTGGGCAATGGTACCGCCGTCATTTTCAAACTTGAAAGCGGTTTCAGCCTGGGTACTGGTCAGTCTGCACAAGGCGGTCGTTTGTTTGGTCGTCAGGCAGTGATCGGTCTGAAGGGTGACGATTGGGGTACCCTCACTATTGGTCGTCAGGATAACGTGGCCGACGATTTTATGGGTGACTTTGACGCCTTTGGCACTGCTCT
>JBEBTQ010000201.1:0-6317 GCA_040393685.1 Advenella kashmirensis
GCGCTGCTGGCAAAAACCGGCATGAGCAGTTTTACGGGCCCCAATTTGCTGGATTTCGGTAAGGACAATGTCGACGAACTGACGTATGACATCTTTCTGGAGGTCATGCATGGCGAACTGGAGATCCTCAGTTTCGAATCTGAAGGTTCAGATGCGGTCGATACCCGGGGTACGCTCTGGGGCGGAAACCTGGCCATGGTGGCTTCGCTCATCGGCACGCCCTATATGCCAAAAATCAAGAATGGCATATTGTTTCTGGAAGACGTAGGCGAGTATCCGTTCCGCGTAGAGCGCATGCTGGCTCAACTGATGCATGCCGGCATTTTTGCAAAGCAGAAGGCAATCGTACTGGGTCACTTCACCGGGTACAAACTCAGCGCCAACGACAAAGGTTTTGATATGCCGGAAGTGGTCCGCTGGCTGCGCGCCAATACTGGTTTGCCCGTCGTCACGGGTCTGCCGTATGGTCATGGCGATGTGCGCGTCACGTTACCGATAGGAAAGAAAGTCGGGCTGGCAACAGAGTCGGGTATGGCTTATCTGGTGATCGATGAACATCACCACGATCATGATCACGACCACGATCATGATCATCATGGTCACGATCATGACCATCGGGAACATCGTCATTGATCGTTCACCGGCGCCTTAGGGCGCAAGTCGCATATGAATAACGCGTTCGGCAGTCTTGAACGCGTTTGATTTTTTTTAAAACTCCCCACAAAGGCTTCGAACACGTTGTGATTTCTACCGCTAATTTAACAATCCAGTTTGGTCCCAAACCGCTATTTGAAAACGTCAGTGTCAAATTCGGAGGCGGGAATCGCTATGGCCTGATCGGTGCAAATGGATCGGGTAAGTCCACGTTCATGAAAATCATAGGCGGAGACCTGGAGGCCACCTCGGGTAACGTGTCGCTGGATCCGGGCGTGCGCCTGGGCAAACTGCGTCAGGATCAGTTCGCATTTGAAGAGATGCGTGTGCTGGACGTGGTCATGATGGGTCACACCGAAATGTGGCAGGCCATGCATGAACGCGACGCCATTTATGCGAATCTGGAAGCCACTGATGACGACTATATGCGCGCCGCCGAGCTGGAGGCCAAGTTTGCTGAATATGACGGCTATACTGCAGAAGCGCGAGCCGGTGAGCTATTGCTGGGACTGGATATTCCGGTAGAGCAGCACAATCTGCCAATGCGTGAAATCGCACCAGGATGGAAACTGCGCGTATTGCTGGCGCAGGCACTGTTCTCCAATCCCGATGTTCTGCTGCTGGACGAGCCTACCAATAACCTGGATATCAATACGATTCGCTGGCTGGAAAATGTGCTCAACGGCTATCAGAGCACCATGATTATCATCAGTCACGATCGACATTTCCTGAATCAGGTTTGTACACATATGGCCGATCTGGACTACGGCGAGATTCGTCTGTATCCCGGCAATTACGATGACTATATGCTGGCTTCGACGCAGGCACGCCAGCGTCTGGTGGCCGATAATGCCAAGGCGAAGGAGCGTGTCGCAGAACTCCAGGACTTTGTCCGTCGTTTCGCAGCCAATAAATCCAAGTCCCGCCAGGCAACGTCGCGCCTCAAGCAGATCGATCGGATCAAGGCAGATACGGTTGAGGTGAAGCCTTCTTCACGCCAGAACCCGTACATCCGCTTTGAACAGAACAAACCGCTGCACCGCCAGGCGGTAACGGCAGAGAATGTGAGCAAGGCTTACGATAAGCCCGTCATTACCAACTTCTCTGCCATGGTCGAGGCCGGACAGAAAATCGCCATTATTGGTGCTAACGGGGTGGGTAAAACCACGCTGCTGCGCCTGTTCGCCCAGGATCTGGCGCCCGACAGCGGTTCCATCAAGTGGTCTGAAAATGCCGATATTGGTTATATGCCCCAGGACGTATCCGAAGATTTCAAGAAGAAGATCAACGTCTTTGACTGGATGGGCGAGCACCGCAAGCCTGGCGATGAAGATCAGGCAATCCGTTCCGTGCTTGGACGTCTGCTGTTTTCCGCTGATGATATCGTCAAGGATGTCCCTGTTCTGTCCGGGGGTGAAAAGAACCGCATGACTTTCGGCAGACTGATGCTTGGTCGTCATAATGTGCTGCTGATGGATGAGCCGACCAATCACCTGGATATGGAATCCATTGAGTCGCTGCAGTTCGCGCTGGAAAAATTCGCGGGCACGCTGATTTTTGTATCCCATGACCGTGAGTTCGTCTCAGGACTTGCCACGCGGATCATTGAGATCATGCCTGATGGTACGTTGAACGATTACCACGGCAGCTACGATGATTATCTGAACTCCCGAGGTATTGAGGAGTAAGGGCGACAAGCCATGGCCGAATTGTTTTCAACACTGACGGCAGCCTGCCGTTTTGAAGAAGAGATCAAGAAAAGCCGCTTTATTGCCCACGCCGCGCCAGTCAATAGCGCTGAAGCGGCGTTGTCTTTTTTCGCATCCGTTGCGGATCCGCAGGCCACCCACAATTGCTGGGCCTACAAGACGGATGACGGCTATCGTTTCAATGATGACGGGGAGCCAGGCGGGACTGCCGGTCGTCCCATTTTGCAGGCGATTGAAGGAAAAGCGCTGAATAATGTGGCTGTGCTGGTCATCCGTTATTTTGGTGGTACTAAGCTGGGTACAGGCGGTCTGGTCAGAGCTTACGGTGGTTGTGCGGCAAAATGTCTGGACGCGGCCTCAAAAACACTCATTGTTCCCTCAACGACTGTGCAGTGCAGCTGTCTGTACTCTGACGCTGAGCGCGTCAAGGCCAGGCTGGAGCAGGCGGGGGCCACCATTCGCAATGAAAACTACGGCGCAGAAGGGGTAGTCTGGACATTGACAGTGCCAAGCAGCGAGCTGACTGCGCTGCAGGAACTGTATACCGATCAGACCAAGGGAAAAGGGCAGTGGACGGTGTCGGAAACATGAAGTTTCCCGCTGCGGACGGCTGAAGTCGTTAGCGCACCCAAGACCGGTGCTACCCCGATTATCGGGCTCATAGGTAAAGCACAATAAAAAAAGGGCGCCGAAGCGCCCCTTGCATTCATGGCCTGGGATCAGGCATTTTCTTCCGCTGCCTTGGCCTCGGCAGTGGCAATTTCCTGATGCACTTTTTCCATATCCACGGCCTGGACTTTCTCAAGCAGTTCATCCAGCTGGCCAGGGCTCAGGGCACCTGCCTGAGAGAACAGCATCACGCGCTCACGAAATACCATCAGTGTAGGAATGGAGCGGATGCCCAATGCACCGGCCAGTTCCTGCTGCTCTTCGGTATTGACTTTGGCAAATTCAATGTCGGGATGTGTTTCTGCCGCTTTTTCAAAAGTGGGCGCAAATTGTTTGCAGGGACCGCACCATGGTGCCCAGAAATCGATGATGAGGGTATTGTCTTCTTTAATAGCCTGCTGGAATGTATCTTTTGTCAGTTCGGTAATAGCCATTATGGTTCTCCAGTTAGGTTGCGGACTGTCAGCATAGTCAATAATTTCATATTGATCGGTCTATTGAATATAGGGACTACACCTTGATATTACTAGTTGAATATTTTTATTGCGCCCATTATGAATCGCTATGAGCCCAAAGTGTAATTCATTTGTTAACGATATAAGCCCGAACGTAAAAGAAAACCGCAAGCGTGTTGCCTGCGGTTCTGATGTATTTCCACCTCTTTCAGTGCTGCACATTGGCGGGAATGTGAACGGGCATGGGCGGCCATGCCAGTGATTCAACTCAGTTGTTACTCGAGTGCGAACCGGAGCACGAACAATACGGCGATAATCAGTGTTGCAATATGAATCTCACGGAAACGCCCCGTGAAAGTTTTGATGATGACATAACTGATAAAGCCAAATGCGATCCCCTCGGCAATCGAATAGGTAAATGGCATGATGACGGCGGTCAGCGCGGCGGGAATGGCATTTGTAATATCGTTCCATTCCACTTCAACCAGTTCCCGTACCATCAGACCGGCAACATAGAGCAGGGCAGGGGCAGTAGCGTACGAAGGCACAACGCCAGCCAGCGGTGCAAAGAACAGACTCAGCAGGAACATAATGCCTACGATCAGCGCTGTCAGGCCTGTGCGGCCACCAGCCTGCACACCCGCAGCACTCTCCACAAAAGCCGTGGTACTGCTGGTACCCAGAGCAGAGCCGGCCAGGATGGCGGTGCTGTCGGCAAACAGGGCGCGTCCCAGTCGGTTCGGTTTGCCTTCGGGCAGAAGATTGGCCCGGCGGGCCACACCAATCAGGGTGCCGGTGGCATCAAAGATTTCCACCAATACGAAGACCAGAATGATATGCAGAAAACCCTGATTCAGCACACCCGCAATATCCAGTTGCAGAAATGTGGGTGCAATACTTGGCGGCGTTGAGACAATGCTGGTAATGGGGGCGCTCAAACCCAACAAGGCGGACAGAATGGTGACAGCCAGAATCCCGATCAGGATGGCTCCCTTGACTCGCAAGGCGTCCAGGCAGACGATAATGAAGAAACCCAGAATGGCCAGCAGAACGGTGGGGGATTTCAGATCACCCTGTGCCACCAGTGTTGCCTGGTTGCCAACAACAATCCCTGCGGATTTCAGTGCGATCAGTGCTAGGAAGAGTCCGATACCGGCAACGATGGCAGAACGCAACGATTTGAGAATGCCCTCAATCAGCCATTTACGGATACCGGTGGCAGATAGCACCAGAAAAATGACGCCGGAAACAAAAACGGCGCCTAGCGCCTGTTGCCACGAATAGCCCATGGCCCCGACAACGCCAAAGGCAAAAAAGGCATTCAGCCCCATTCCTGGCGCCATGCCGATAGGCCAGTTAGCCAGAAAGGCCATAATCAGGCAACCAAGGGCTGCGGCCAGGCAGGTTGCCACGAATACCGCGCCTTTGTCCATGCCTGTGGTACCCAGAATGTCCGGGTTCACAAAAATGATGTAAGACATCGTCAGGAAGGTTGTGAGGCCGGCAAGAATCTCCGTACGGGCATTCGTGCCATGCTCCCTGAGTTTGAACAATGATTCCAGCATGAACATAGCTCCTAAAAATACTGATACATGTGTACAATTGCAACTTTAGCTTATTCTTTGCAATTAATGACCGGCGCGCCTTGCGCGATATCAGTAAATACCCCGTACCGTCTTTAATCTGCAACATTCCACCCTTCATTACGGCTATCCGCGCGCATGCCCAGGCCGGTTTGTCTCGTGCAACCCGCATCCAGTCTGCGGCAAAGCGCCTTTGTTTTTTTATGATCATTCTTGGTATCGAAAGCTCCTGTGACGAAACCGGTGTAGCCCTTGTCAGCACGGAAAGCGGACTGCTGGCCCATGCTCTGCACAGTCAGATCGCCATGCATCAGGCCTATGGCGGGGTCGTGCCAGAGCTGGCTTCGCGCGACCACATCCGTCGCGTGCTGCCACTGACGCGCGAAGTGCTTCGCCATGCAAATCTGTCCCTTGCCGATATCGGTGCCGTGGCATATACGGCCGGACCTGGCCTGGCAGGGGCATTGCTGGTGGGCGCATCGGTTGCGCAGTCCCTGGCCTGGAGCCTGAATGTTCCCACTATACCTGTGCATCATCTGGAGGGGCACTTGCTGTCGCCCATGCTGGCCGATAGCGTGCCGGCATTCCCCTATGTTGCTTTACTGGTTTCAGGCGGACACACGCAACTGATGCTTGTACGGGCCATCGGTGATTACGAATTGCTGGGCGAAACACTGGATGATGCCGCTGGCGAGGCCTTTGATAAATCCGCAAAACTAATGGGGCTGCCGTATCCTGGCGGCCCGGCGCTAGCTGCACTTGCGGCCAGAGGCAATTCCGCGGCGTATGAACTGCCGCGCCCCATGATGTATAGCGATAATCTGGATTTCAGTTTTTCCGGACTGAAAACGGCCGTGCTGACCACTTTGCGCAAGCTGGAAGCCGACGGCCCGCTGACGGAACAGCAGCGACAGGATCTGGCCGCCTCTGTGCAAGGTGCGATTGTCGAGGTTCTGGGTCATAAAGCCATGAAAGCGGTCAAGGCCAGTGGAAGCAATCGACTGGTCGTGGCGGGGGGCGTCGGTGCAAACCAGCAATTGCGTGAGTTCCTGACCGCTCAGATGAACAAGCGCAAGGGAGAAGTCTTTTTTCCACCATTGGCGCTATGCACAGATAATGGCGCAATGATCGCGCATGCCGCCGCCGAGCGTGTCAAGGCAGGGCTGGTCGATAAAATGCGACGGCCTGATCAGGCAGCGGTACACCCGCGCTGGGATCTGGCAGATATCAGCGTTTGACTACGGCAA
>JBEBTQ010000202.1:0-6298 GCA_040393685.1 Advenella kashmirensis
AAAACTCCCTGTGCACATGATCGTGGGTAAGGCTGATCTCGAAACCTGGGAAATTACTCACAAGGAAGGCGGCAAATTCTATATGCCAGGCGCCAACAGTGCCGGCAAAACACGCCCGGAACGACTGGCGACGTTATGCAAAAGTTTCCAGAATGCAGGCGTAAACGTGAAGATGGATCTCGTGGACAATGTTGCACACAACGGTCTGGCATGCGTGCGCCAGGTCCAGGATTTTTTCGCTGATATCCTTCAGGATTTACGTCTCAATCACAAACGAGATCAAGCCACCCGCTAATCCGCATAAATAGGAACGATCATGTTCAGATTCGTGTTGTCCCGTTTTGCCATGGCTGTACCAACCCTGATTATCGTGGCGATATCGGTTTTCGTCCTGATCCGCCTGATCCCTGGCGATCCTGCGCAGTTACTGCTTGGAGATATGGCTGATCCCACCAGTCTGGCTGACCTCAGAAATCAGCTCGGACTTGATCGCACAGTATGGGAACAGTTCATTATCTGGTTCGGCAAAGTACTGCATGGTGATCTGGGTATGTCCATCAATCAAGGAGTTCCGGTACTGGGCCTCGTATGGGAGCGCTTCTCCGTCAGTGTACAGATCGTACTTACTGCCGTATTTATTGCAACGATCATCGCGGTTCCCGCAGGCATTATTGCAGCATGGAAGCAGAATCAGCCAGCAGACCTGCTCCTGATCGGTCTTGCAACCGTTTTGGTCTCAATCCCGACTTTCTGGCTGGGTCTGATGCTTCTGATCTTCTTCGGTCTGAAACTTGAATGGTTGCCAGTGGTTGGCTATGTGTCGATTGCATCGAACTGGAAAGCCGGCCTTCTGTATTTGGTGATGCCGGTTATGACACTCTTCATACATGAAATCGGCGTGATTATCCGTATGTCCAGGGCCAGCGCGCTGGAGGTCCTTCGGCTAGATTATGTGACGCATGCGCGTGCCAAGGGACTGTCCGAAGGAGCCGTGCTCAGACACCATGTTTTTAGAAATGCATTTGGGCCGACCTGGACGCTGATCGGACTTGTATTGGGAAATCTGCTCGGCGGGATCGCTGTCGTTGAAACTGTATTTACCATCCCTGGCCTGGGCCGCCTGCTGGTTGACTCTATCTTCGCACGCGATTATCCGGTCATCCAGGGATGCCTGCTGTTTGTCGCCGTCATCTACGTTCTGGTCAATCTGATCGTGGATCTTTGTTATCCAATTTTTGACCCGAGGGTCACTGCCGAATGAAACGCAAAATACCATTGAACGCGCTATTGGGGGGCCTGCTTGTAGGCATTCTGCTGGTCATCGCCATTACCGGTGTATTCTGGACTCCCTACGATCCACTCAAAATCAATTTCGCCAGCCGGCTTCATGCGCCCGATGCACAATTCTTGCTGGGTACCGATGAATTCGGGAGAGACGAACTATCCCGCCTGATCGCGGCAGCCTCAACCAGCGTCTGGATCAGTCTGCTGACAGTCTTCTTTGCAGTCACCGGAGGGACCTGCATCGGACTGCTGACCGGCTATCTGCGAGGCTGGACGGATCGGATCATCATGGCATTCAACAACGCCTTATTGGCATTTCCTGGACTGCTGCTTGCCCTGGGTCTGCTGGCAATATTTGGCGCCAACAAATACGGAATCATCTTTGCACTGGGGCTGGCTTACATCCCCTCGGTAACCCGGATTGTTCGCGGAACAGTACTGTCACTCAGAGAACAGGAGTTCATCGAATCATCTCGGGTCCTGGGCAATTCCGAGCTTTATACGATGTTTCGACATGTGCTGCCCAACTGCCTGGCGCCAATTACTGTTATGGCCACGGCCATGTTCGGCTGGGTCATTCTGGCTGAAAGCGCACTTTCCTTTCTGGGCCTGGGTGTTCCACCACCGGCACCCACCTGGGGCAATATGCTGGCATCCGCCCGACCGTATATAGACTCGGCCACCTGGCTGACCATTTTCCCTGGTATTTGCATTGCAATGACTCTGCTTGGAATCAATCTTCTGGGAGACGCCATTCGGGACCGTCTGGACCCACACATGCGAGGTGTACGATGAGCGAAAATCTGGTTTCCGTTTCAAATCTGTCTCTGGCCGTTGGCATGGGGGGCAGGGAAATCGTAAAAAACGTTTCGTTTGATATTGCTCCCGGTGAAATGGTGGGCATTGTCGGCGAATCGGGTAGTGGAAAAACGCAGGCAGCCAAGGCAATACTGGGTCTGACTCCGCCTCCGCTGGTCCGGACTGGAGGCAGCATCCGATTCGAAGGCAAAGAGCTCACAACGATGTCTGCGGCGCAGTTAAGAACATTGCGCGGGGCAAGGATCGGTATGGTGTTTCAGGAGCCAATGACTTCCCTGAATCCGTCTATGACCGTAGGCAAACAGCTTAATGAAGGACTTGCCTTGCATCGTCGCGATCTGGGAAGTGCCGAGCGGCGCAAGCGTATTTTGACCATGCTGGAGCGCGTCGGTATTCAGGATCCTCTCGCCGCCATGCAGGCATGGCCGCACGAGTTCTCTGGCGGGATGCGCCAGCGCATCATGCTCGCTTCAGTCATGCTTCTTGAACCGGCCCTGCTCATTGCAGATGAACCCACCACCGCACTGGACGCTGTCGTTCAACGTGACGTTCTTGAACTCATGACCGCAATGACACGTGAACATCACACTGCCGTGCTGATGATCAGTCATGATCTACCGATGGTCGCCCGATATACGGAAAGGATCATCGTCATGCAGCACGGCAACGTCGTGGAAAGCGATAGCACCGAAACGCTGCTATCAGCCCCATCACACCCTTACACCCGTAAATTGCTGGCGGCCATCCCGCACCGTTCACCAGCGCGAAATCTGCCCGATGCTGAACCTCTAGTACAAGTCAGTGATCTGGTGATTGAATATCCCGGTAAACGTCAACTTTTTTCCAAGACAAATACCAAACGGGCGCTCAAGGGAATCAGCTTGAATGTTCATGCCGGCGAAGTTGTCGCTGTGGTCGGAGGATCTGGTTCAGGGAAAACAACACTGGGGCGCGCGATTGCCGGTCTTCTAAAGCCGACGTCCGGTCAGATTTTGTTTGGTGGTCAGCCGATCAACAAATCCAGTGCCGTCTGGCATGACTACCGATTGAATTGCCAAATGGTCTTTCAGGACCCTTATTCCTCACTGAATCCTCGCATGACGGTTGGACAACTCGTGGGGGAAGGATTGCGCCATCTTAGCGACATGTCTATGGCAGATCGCGAAAAGCGCGTCCGCAAGGTTCTGGAAGAAGTGGGCCTGGAGCAGGAACATGCACTGAGATATCCGCACGAAATGTCCGGTGGTCAGCGTCAGCGCGTCGCCATTGCCCGAGCGGTCGTGCGCCGCCCGTCGTTCATCATTGCTGATGAACCAGTATCAGCACTGGACGTAACCGTCAGAGCCCAGGTGCTTGCCTTGTTCGCCGAACTTCAGAACAAGTATGGATTTTCCTGCCTGTTCATCAGTCATGATCTTGGGGTGGTTGAACAGGTTGCTGATCGAGTCGTAGTGATGCGCCATGGCGACATTGTGGAACAGGGTACGCGCGATGCCATTTTCGATAGTCCGGAACATGACTATACGAAAACGCTATTATCAGCCATTCCCGCTCTGGAACTCGCAGAACAGGGTGGCGTTAAACTAAAATGGCGTTTTGCAGGGCAAAGCCAGTAATTGTCCTGCCTGGCAATTTGCCGACAAGACAAATAAAATGCCGCATCTGGCCCTATTGGAGTATTTCATGCCGCAACGCCCCACGTCCTCTACCCGCCTTGCCGATGAAATTGCTGCTGACATACACAGTGGCAAGCTCGGACCGGGCAGCTGGCTCAAGCAGGTCGACATCCAGGAACGCTACGGCGCAACGCGCCTTGACGTGCGCAAGGCGCTTGACCAGCTGGTCATCAAACGTCTGATCGAACACATTCCCAATCGCGGCTATCACGTGCATGTACCTGATCCAGTCAGGCTGGACGAAATCCGGGATGTGCGAATACTCCTCGAGTGCGGTGCCCTTGAGGTACTTATTCAGGACATTACGGCGAAGCAGATCAAACATATTCGCGATTTGGCCCACAAATTCGACATGCTTACCTCTACCGGAACCCTGCTGGAACAATATGCGGCAAATCAGGCCTTCCACCATGCCATTTATGATCTATGTAAAAACCGTGAGTTGGTGCGCCTGATTCGTGAGATCAAAACCGGAACACCGGCAGCCCCGACTACGCAATGGATTAATCACGCACGCGTTCAGCAGTCGGCCAAAGAACATTTCGAGTTGGTCGACGCCCTGAGCAAACGCGATCTGGCACGGGCGCAGGCTGTTGTACGACAGCATATCCAGCAATCAGAACGCACCTGAGATTCCACTCTTTCTGCAAAATAGGGGTAACTACGGGGTGACGAGGCATTCATACTGCGGCAAAATTTAGCAAATATTGGCGCCAATATTATTTGAAATATTATTCACTATTCGAGGAAACCCCTGTGAACACTCACCCTGCCCTGCGTCTAAGTACGCTAATGGTCGCACTTCTGGCCCTACCCGCAGCTGCGAACGCAAAACCTGTGGTAGTCGCGCAGCCAGCTGATATCCGGTCCACCAATCCGGGGGTCAACCGAGACAATACGACCGATGGCGTCATCCTGAATGTCGTCGAAGGGCTGGTGGGCTATAAAGCCAACGGCAGCGTTGGCCCGCTGCTTGCCAAAAAAATCGATATTTCGGACGATCGTCTGACTTATACCTTCACCTTGCGTGACAACGTCAAATTTCACAATGGCAAGCCCATGACATCTGCAGATGTGTTATGGAGCTGGAACCGTTATATGGACCCCAAAACGGGCTGGCGATGCCTTGGTGAATTCGATGGTCGCAACGGACTCAAAGTCACAGAGGTCTCCGCGCCTGATCCACACACATTTGTCATGAAGACCGACAAAGCATCAGCAGTATTTCTTGATACACTGGCCCGCACCGATTGCGCCGGCGCTGCAGTTATTCAGAAGGACTCTGTCAAACCCGATGGCACCTGGGACAAGCCAATCGGCACCGGTCCGTATATGTTTGACACCTGGAAAAGAAGTCAGTACGTCACACTGAAAAAATTTGCTGACTATCAATCTCCTGAAGGAGACAAGCCCGACGGATATCTGGGTAAAAAAGATCCAGTGAACGAAGAGGTTAAATTCCTGGTTGTGCCAGATCCGTCCACAGCCAGAGCCGGCCTGCAATCCGGCGCCATTGACGCCGCGCAGGTCACTTTTTCCGACTATGAAGAACTGAAGAAAAATCCGGAAGTCACGTCAATTTTGCCGCAGGAAGCCAGCAAACATACGCTACTGATGCAAACGCGCGATCCATTGCTCAAGAACAAAAAATTACGCCAGGCCATTGCTGCCTCACTGGATATTCCACAGATCGTGATGGCGGCCAGTGAAAATCTGGTCAAGGATGCAAACAGTTCAGCCATTCCAGCCTATTCCGCCTTCTATAGTGAAACGCAGAAAAAAGGCTACACCTACAATCCAGAACTTGCGAAAAAACTGCTGGCGGAGTCTGGCTATAAAAATGAAAAAATCGTTATCTATGCGAATAAACGGGCACATGTTCCCAGCTATCAGGTCGCTGTGATGGCGCAAGCGATGATGCAGGCGGTGGGAATCAATGCGCAGATAGAAGTGCTGGAGTGGGCGACCCAACTGGATCGCTACAACCGCGGCAATTACCAGATGAGTTCTTTCAGTTACTCTGCACGCATGGACCCATCGCTTAGTTACGAGCAGTTCTCTGGCGATAAGGACAAACAACCTCGCAAAGTGTGGGACGACCCTGCGGCTGAAAAACTGATCAGCGCCAGCTTTGATGAATTCGACGACAAAAAGCGTCAGCAGATCTTTGATCAACTTCATGAAAAAATGCTTGACGATACCCCGCTCATTATTCTGTTTAACGGTGCCACTGCATGGGGCTATCGGAAGAATCTTAAGGGATTCAGCGTGTGGGAAGGCAAACCACTGATGTGGTAATTCTGTGAACGGGCTGACAATCGCCGTCAGCTTAACCAAGAACGCCAGGCATGAGGGATATCAAAATGGACATCCCCTCATGCCTGGCGTTTGGGTTCTTTCAATAGCGCAAATCCGATTCAATCGCACAAAAACAAAAGGCCTCCATCTGGAGACCTTAAGTAATGTGGCGCGCCCGGCAGGATTTGAACCCACGACCCCTTGGTTCGTAGCCAAGTACT
>JBEBTQ010000203.1:0-6270 GCA_040393685.1 Advenella kashmirensis
ATAAAAATCTCTTCCCAAAATGAGGATAGCAATGAGACACTCAGTATCAATAAAGCTTGCTGCGGGCATCACAGCAGTACTATTTGCCTCCCCTGCCCTTGCCGCTGAAGCGGCGACCAACTGGCCAGAACGTCCAATAACCTTGATTGTGCCTTTTGCTGCAGGAGGTGGCGGAGATACACTGGCGCGCCTGGTTGCCGACCTGTTAGGCCGTCAGCTCGGACAGAGCATCGTTGCAGAAAACCAGCCCGGTGCAGGGGGAAATATTGGGAGCGCCGCTGTTGCGCGAGCAAAGGCGGATGGTTATACATTTTTATACGGTACCAACGGAACGCAGGCCATTAACCATAGCCTTTACAAATCGGTAGGATACAAACCCGAACAGCTCAAGGCTGTCGGACGCTTTTCTACGATTGAACTCACCATGGTAGTAGCAGCAGACAACGCAAAGAAAATCAGTTCGCTCAAAGACATATTGGCATATCAATCAAATGATAAGCCCCTGACCTGTGGCTCGGCAGGAAATGGTACGTCATCACATCTTGCCTGCGAAATGTTCAAGAAACAAACTGGACTGGAAATCACACATGTGCCCTATAAAGGTAATGCTGCCGCGGTCACGGATATCATCGGTGGACGAATCGATTTCATTATCGATGTGACACCGAATGTTATATCGCAGACGAAATCTGGCAGACTCAAGGCGCTTGCTGTGACAAGCAAGAAACCCAGTCCATCATTGCCCGGCGTTCCAACTATGGATGCATCGGGACTGAAAGGTTTTGAGTTTTACGCGTGGGATGGCCTTTATACGCCCGCCAGCACGCCACCCGAAGTCATAGCAAAAATGAATACTGCAATCAACGAAGTACTTACGCAGAAGGAGACGGAACAGCGGTTGCGTGATCGCGGCGCCGAGCCTTCCCCCATGTCCCCTGAGCAGTTCCAATCATTCACGGCAGCAGAAAAGCAACGTCTGGGGGCAGTCGTACAGGAGATTGGTGCAAAGGTGGATTGAGTATTGAGCATTGGACTTTCTGGCTATAATCGGGCATTGCCCGAGGGGTCCGGACGTATCGTTCGAGAACTGAAACGAGTCATGATTCCTTTATTCAGCCTGGAAAGCGCTGGCCAGTCATATTAAAACCGAATGTCTACACTGATCCGATCTGTTACCGAAGAATTGCGCCGGCGAATCCTGAAAGGGACATTGCCTGCCGGCTCTCGCATAAAGGAAGTGGAGTTTTCAGCAGAACTCAAAGTCTCTAGAACGCCATTACGCCTGGCTTTGGGCGAACTGGAACGCCTGGGTTATGTAGAAAAATCAGGACGCCAGGGATTTCGCGTACGCGAGATCAATATGGACGAGGTGACAGAGGCGCTGGAGTTGCGCGGTGTTCTGGAAGGCTATGCTGCGCGACGTATTGCAGAAGCAGGTATTTCAAATAAGGATTTAACTGCGCTGGGCAAGCTCGTGGAGAATGGTCGAGAACTTATTTCATCCTGGACACTCGATACGCGACATCAGTTTGCTGAATCCTGGGCAGAAAACAATAAGCAGTTCCATGACGCCCTAATCATACTTGCAAACAATTCACATCTCGCTGAATCCATGCGGACTGTTTCACGAACCGTATTCGCGCGTGCAGGTAACTTAGGATCGATTGGGGACTATCCTGAGATCGAACTGGAGTTTTTCACCCGCGCCCAGGAAGATCATGAGGCAATTTTTGATGCCATCGGACTGCGTGAAGGCACACGCGTGGAGGCACTCTGTCGTGAACACGCAAGGCGCAGCATTGCCAACAAACAGAAGTTAAGCCGACTCTCCGAGACAAACTAAATAAAGATCAAGATAAAGTTTAACAACATGACCCACTCGGGTATTCAATTCTTGGCCCTGTTCGCTGGTCCATGATTCCTCTACAGTATGAACTGTCAGCCGCAATCTCCCGTAGATTTGATCACAGGCGCAATATGCCGAACGTCATCGGCCGGCCATTTCATTCTCTTCACAGGATCACTTATGAATACCCTTCGCCTTTCGTACTGGACACTTTCTCCCGAAGCCTATCAGGGCTTTGCCGCTACGAAGAAAGCTCTGGAGAAAAGCACGCTCGGCAAAACCCTGATCGAGCTTGTGTGGTTGCGCATGTCGCAAATCAATGGCTGCGCCTTTTGCCTGGAAATGCATGCCAAGGCATTGCGTGCAGATGGTATTGCAGAAAAAAAGATCGATAGTCTTGCAGGATGGCTTGTGAGCCATCAGTTTGATGAGCGCGAACGCGCTGCACTGGCATGGACGGAAGCGTTAACGCATGTAGACCGGACTCATGCGCCGGACCACGACTTCGAACCGCTGAAGCAGCAATTCAGCGATGTCGAAATCGCAGACCTGACTTTTGCGATTGCCTTGATGAGCGCATTCAATCGCCTTGCTATCGGGATGAGGCAGTAGCTGCCAAGGATCATTAAATAGTCGGGATCAAGCCGCCATCCACTCGTACTACGCTGCCGGTCACATAAGCTGCGCGGGCGCTCGCAAGAAACGTCACGACATCTGCATATTCCTGAGGGTCGCCATAGCGGCCTAACGGAATTGTGGCAGTGCTTTCATCTGCGATTTCCTTGACCGAACGATTCTCTCTTTTCGCCTTCTGTTCATCCAGAAACTTGATTCGTGGTGTCGCCACCCGGCCAGGCACGATGATATTACATGTGATGCCGTCTTTTCCAACTTCGCGCGCCAGGGTTTTTGACCAGCTCAGCAGGCTCGCGCGCAGAGTGTTTGACAATCCCAGATTGGGAATGGGAGACACCGCACCAGACGATGAACTTGTTAAGATTCTGCCGAATTTGCGGGCACGCATTTGCGGCAGCACCCTGTCTGTGATGGCGATGACCGACAGCACCATGCTCTGAAACTGCCTGGCCCACACATCCTGCGGCTGGGAAGCCACTGGCGTTGGCGGTGGACCACCCGTATTATTCACCAGAATATCCACAGGACCCAGTTCCTTTTCAATGCGCGAAATATTATTATCAATCACGGTGGGGTCACCCAGATCCCATTTGATCACAACAGCCTTGGCACCCTCTTCGCGCAACGCTTTTGCAATTTGCTCGGCTGCCTCATCATTGATGTCTGCAAGGGCGACATTGGCGCCTTCGCTGGCCAGCGTGCGGGCGATTGCACTGCCCAGACCGCCTGCTGCGCCAAACACCAGCGCCGTTTTTCCTGACAGGTCCAAATTCATACTTTCTACTCCTTCTAGATGCTAAATCAATTTTCCGGGGTTCATGATCTGGTTTGGATCCAGCGACTGTTTCACGCGCAACATCAGATCCAGTTCAACGTCTGACTTATAGTGTTTCAACTCCTCACGCCGAAGCTGACCAACTCCGTGCTCTGCACTGATACTTCCTTCGACCTGATGCACCAGGTCGTGGACCAGGCGATTCAAACGCAATGTCGTTTCTTTCATGATTTCATATGTGGTGTCTGCAGGCATCAGTACATTGAAATGAAGATTGCCATCGCCGATATGCCCAAAGTAAATGATGCGACCACCACTTTCATCGCCCGAAATGGCTTTTTCTGCCGCATCGACAAAGTCAGACAGTTTCGATATTGGCAGTGCAATATCATGTTTGATTGCCTTGCCTGCCCGAACCTGGGCCTGTGATATGCCTTCGCGAATTTTCCAGAGATCCTGTCGCTGCTTCAGATTTGCGCCAATAATCGCATCCTGAATATCCCCCGTTTCCAGCGCTGTTTCCAGAACAGATTCCAGAATTTGCACCAGACCCGCGTCGGTGATGTCCGCCAGCTCAATAAGCGCATGAAAAGCGTGTCGCCCTGTCAATGGACTCTGTACATCCGACACATGCTGCAATATCAGCTGCAATGACTCATCAGTCATCATCTCAAAGGCGCACAGCCGCTCTCCACAAGCGTCGCGGAATGCACCTAGTAGTCGAACCAGCGATAACAGGCTCTCTGCACCTACCCATGCTGTCGCTCTTGCAGCCGGACGTGGGAACAGCTTGAGCACCGCTGCAGTAATCACTCCCAGTGTCCCTTCTGATCCGATAAACAGATCGCGCAGGTCGTATCCGGTATTGTCCTTCCTTAGTGCCCGCATCCCATTCCAGATGCGGCCATCCGGAAGCACCACTTCGATTCCCAGTGTCAGATCACGCGTATTTCCGTAACGTAATACCGCCACACCGCCTGCATTGGTTGCGAGATTTCCGCCGATGGTGCAACTGCCTTCTGATCCCAGACTCAGCGGAAAATAGCGATTGGCATTTTCTGCAGCTTCCTGTACGTGAGCAAGAAGTACGCCGGCTTCCACAGTCATGGTATTGTTGAAGACATCCAGTTCGCGAATGGCATTCATGCGAGTCATGCTGAGCACTACCTGCGCGCCGCTTGCATCCGGAGTCGCACCGCCACTCATGCCGGTATTGCCGCCCTGCGCGACAACTGGCGTTCTGTACTTATGACAAATGCGCATGACCTCGGCCGTCTGTTGCGTGTTCGCCGGCCTGACCACAAGCTGACATTTGCCATGCCATTTGTTCAGCCAGTCCACCTCGTAAGCACTCTTATCCTCATCGTTCAACAACAGACCTTCTTCTCCAACCGCTGAGAGTAGCTGGCGAATCAAATCCTTCTTCTCTTCGAGATCTTTTTGTAACGTCATTGCGTTCACCATCCTAATTGCAATCGTCCAAGCGCCATTGCGACGGCTGATTGAGTGGGTTCTACGACAGGCACGCCGACAGCCTGCTCAACTGCGTCGCGATATGAAGCCATACCCGCACAACCCATGACCAGTACGTCCGCCTGGTGTTCATCACGCAAGCGCGTGGCCGACAATATCATCGCGGCTTTGGTCTCGGCTTCGTCAGATAAGGCAGCCACGGATCGATTAATAGGCACTTCGCCGGCCACTCTGGTCTGAATGCCCATCTCTCCCCATTTTCGGTAATGCCGGGCGATCGATCCCTGTGCCATGGCAATGACACCGACATGTTGTCCCAACGTTAACGCTGTGAGCATGGCGCATTCACTGATGCCATAACCTGGCACCCCCTGAATTTCCCGCAAGGCATGCAGGCCAGGGTCACTGAAGCATGCGGTGATAAAGCAGACTGCTTCTTCCTGATGACGCTGCGCAAACTGAGAGACCAGCACGGCTGCAAAGTCGACATCCTGCTGTGTCGCAATCCCCGGCGGACCATCACTCAACGTGACGCATTCAATAGGAAAGGCGTCACGGCGGCGTAGCGGATCCAGAGCCTTGTCCATCGCCTGCGTCACGTGAACATTGCTGTTCGGGTTGATCACGTACACTTTTTTCATAGACATTCTCGATATCTAGGCAACAGTGGCCAGTTCAGCTTCCAGTCTTGCAATCAGTGCCCCCAGCTCTTCCTGATCTTTTGCATCCAGCAATGGACCGGGTCTGCGCACATAAGCAGACTTGATTGCGCCTCGGCGACAAAGCGTTTCCTTGCGCAGGGCAAGGCCAATACCATACTGAAATTCATGACGCAGAAGCGGCAGGTAAACATTGAACAGATCTTCCGCTTCCTGAGCCTTGCCTTCATCAAACAGCTTGCAGACCTGAACCAGCATTTCAGGATAGGCAAAACCGGTCATTGCTCCATCGGCACCCCGGAGCATTTCCTGTGGCAAAAACAAACCACCGTTACCAACCAGAATACTGATACGACGAAGGCCTTCAGCCTGACTTTGTTCCCGGACTTGTGTCAGCTTGCGCATCCCTGGAAAATCTTCATGTTTGAGCATGACAATTTGAGGGAATTCTTTAATCAGTTGCAGAATGACACGTACCGACATGTGCACACCTGTTACCTGTGGGAAATCCTGGAGGCAGATAGGAATATCCTTGCCCAGAAGGTTTGCAACACTGGAAAAGTAGCCATGTACCTGCTCATCCAGTTTCAGATTGGGAATTGGCGCAACCATCACACCGGCAGCGCCAAGTGACATTGCTTCCTTGGACAGTTTTTCCAGTCTCAGATTTGATGCGCTGCTTACCCCCACAGTCACGGGCACACGGCCATTGACCCGCTTCAGAAACCGTGTCATGACGGTCGTGGTTTCCTCTTCACTCAATTTCGGGGCTTCTCCCATCATCCCCAGAATCGTCATCCCCGTCACGCCTTTTTCCAGATAAAACTCGGTCAGGCTGTCAATGCTTTCCACGTCGACTTCGCCGGTATCCGTGAATGGTG
>JBEBTQ010000204.1:0-6255 GCA_040393685.1 Advenella kashmirensis
CTCCAGAGTTCAGGATCTACCTTGTCAAGAGTTAGCGAGCGGTCAAACATAACGTATCCTATATAAATCGCGTGAGTGATTAAGAGTTAAAACGAAACTTTGGGGTTCAGAGAGTACTGGCCCATGATGGTTGCCTTGTCCAGCACATGCGGCGCAATGGCCTCTGCGATGTCTGCGCAAGTGAAGCTGCCGGTCAGCGGCAGTTGATCGATGTCCAGCGCGTACACGGTGAAGTAGTAACGGTGAACCAGCGCATCGTTAAATGGCGGGCAAGGACCGTCATAGCCGAAATAGTCGCCTTCCATGTCGTGATCGGCGGCGAACCAGTTGGTGAAATCATTGATGCCCTGGCGGGTATTGTTTGCTGCCATGGGGCCGCTTTTGCCTTTGGGCGTCACACCATTGGAATACTCGCCCTCAGCGATTTCTTTGGTATCGGCCGGAATGTCGATCAGGCCCCAATGATAGAAATCCACACGAGGCAACGTGGCGGGCACTTCGCGGTCGGCCTGGTTGACGTCATCGGGTTTGCTGGGTACATCTTTGTCAACGCACAATATCACAAATGAGCGCGTGCCTTCGGGAGCCTCGGACCAGGCCAGATGCGGATTTTTATTATCCGACAGGACCATGTGAGACTGGGCATCCGGTTTGGCGAAGGCATTGGCCGGCTTGATTGCTTTTTCGTTTTCGAATGACTGGCTGCTGATTTTCATGACATCCCCTTCAATTTCAATAAAAACAAAATGCTCAGGCACTTACCGTAACACGCGCAAATTTACGCTTGCCCACCTGAACCACATAAGTGCCGGCACCAAGCTGAAGATTCTTGTCTTCAACCCGCTGCGAATCGACGCGAACGCCGCCCTGCTGGACATTCCTGCCTGCTTCCGTTCCGGAGCTGGCCAGGCCAGCTTCTTTAAGGATGCGAAGAATACCCAGCGGCGCGGGACCCAGATTGATTTCGGGCATCTCGTCCGGAATGGCACCATCACGAAACCGCGCTTCGAAGTTGGCCAGTGCGGTGCGCGCATCGGCTTCAGAATGGAAGCGCGTAATGATTTCCTGCGCCAGTTCAACCTTCACATCGCGAGGATTTCTACCCTCTTTGACCTGTTGCGCAAGTGTAGCAATGTCCTCTAAAGACTTGAATGAAAGTAATTCATAATAACGCCACATTAATGTATCGGAAATGGACATGAGCTTGCCGAACATGGAATCTGGCGTTTCGGTGATACCGATGTAATTGTTCTTGGACTTGGACATTTTCTCGACGCCGTCCAGTCCTTCAAGCAGCGGCATGGTCAGAATGCACTGGGCAGGCTGCCCGTATTCTTTCTGCAGCTCACGCCCCACCAGCAGATTGAATTTCTGGTCTGTACCGCCCAGTTCCAGATCTGCCTTGAGTGCGACTGAATCATAGCCCTGCATGAGCGGATAAAGGAATTCGTGGACGGAAATGGGTATGCCGCCTTTGAATCGCTTGGTGAAATCATCGCGCTCCATCATCCGGGCCACGGTGTACCGGGAGGCCAGCTGAATCATGCCGCGCGCGCCCAAGGGATCGCACCACTCAGAGTTGTATCGCACCTCTGTACGGGACGGATCCAGCACTTTGCTGGCCTGTTCGTAATAGGTTTTGGCATTGACTTCAATCTGTTCCCGCGTGAGGGGCGGACGCGTTGCGTTCCGACCGCTGGGATCGCCGATCATAGAGGTGAAATCGCCAATCAGGAAAATGACCTGATGTCCCATATCCTGCAATTGCCGCATTTTGTTGAGCACCACGGTATGACCCAGATGGATGTCCGGTGCAGTGGGATCAAGCCCCAGTTTGATACGCAGCGGCGTACCGGTATTGCGGCTGTTTTGCAGCTTGACGGCAAATTCGGACTGAACCAGCAGTTCGTCACAGCCACGTAGGACTGTTTTCAGGTCGTTTTCGACTTCCGGACTGATGGGTGTTTCTGGCGATGACATAGATTTCGGGATTCCTGGGCGCGGGCGGGCAGATCAAATGGGGCGTTGGCTGGAAAAGCCGGTAAACAAACACCCTTTTGCGCAGATTTAAATGTTAAATTATACCCTTTTCGGCCCCGTAGATGCTTATGACTCAGCCTCTGGAACCCTGCTTTGTGATCGGATTGATGTCCGGCACCAGTACCGATGGTGCGGACGGCGTTTTGGCCGCTTTTCCGCCCGAGAGGCCGCCGACAATCCTGGCTTTCGCCTCACGCTCCATGCCTTCGCGGTTACGAGAGGAATTTCTGAGTCTGAACCAGGCGGGATCCAATGAACTGGAGCGCGCCGCAGTGGCTGGCGGACAGCTGGCAGACTTGTACGCGCAAGTGGTCACCGATCTTCTGCAACAGGCCGGGCTGAGTGCCGCGCAAATAGCGGCTATTGGCGCACACGGTCAGACAGTGAGACACAGGCCGGAACTCGGCTTCACGATACAGCTGAATGCCCCCGCCCGTCTGGCTGAAAAAACAGGCATCGCGGTGGTTGCCGATTTTCGCAGCCGGGACGTGGCAGCCGGAGGCCAGGGCGCGCCACTGGTTCCCGCTTTTCATGAAGCGATATTTGCGGCCGATCATACCGTGACCGTCCTGAATCTTGGCGGCATTGCCAATGTGAGTATTCTGAAACCCGGGCATGATGTGATCGGTTTCGATACCGGCCCGGCCAATGTGCTGCTGGATATGTGGTGCCTGGCCAATACCGGCAACCCCTTTGATGAAGACGGCGCATGGTCAGCCAGCGGGCAGATTCATGAGCCCCTGTTGCAGACCCTGATATCCAGTGAACCCTGGCTTTCTTTGCCGCCACCGAAATCAACGGGACGTGATCTCTTCAATCAGTCCTGGCTGCAGTCACGCCTGGCCGGGTTTGAAGCCTTGGCGCCCGAGGACGTGCAGGCAACGTTACGCGCTTTTACGGCACAAACGGTTGCCGATGCGATCTCGGCGCATGCCCCCGACTGCCGCAAGCTGATTGTCTGCGGAGGAGGCGCAGGCAACACTGCCCTGCTTCGCGAGCTGGAAACGCGCCTGCCCGGCGTTTCCCTGACGGGCAGTGACACTTACGGAATTGATGCTCAGTCTATGGAAGCGCTGGCTTTCGCCTGGCTGGCCCATGCCTTTCTGAAGGGCCATCAGGCGGGGACACCGTCAGTGACCGGCGCAAAACACAAAACAATTCTAGGCTGTCTCTACCCCGCTTAGGGGCTTGATCAGGTCAGGCAGAAAGCTGAGGCAGGCAGCAAGTTGAGGCAGGTAATGGCAACCGGCTCTTCAATGACTTAGGCGCCCCCATTTTTATTTCACCCAAACAAAAATCCGGCCTGCCCTTATCGGTAGCCGGACCCTGTTATGGCGATCTTATCCTTGCCGGACGCTGCCCTTGTTGTTAACCGAGCACATCGGCGCAGCGTTCGTAACACTGCATTATCGTTATCCGTGCACTTCCAAATCCGGATCAGAACGAACTTCCTGAAACCGGATCCGCGCTAATGACCTGGTCTGCTGGCTTAGACCGTGAAGGATGAACCGCAACCGCAGGTAGTGGTTGCATTCGGATTGCGGATGACAAACTGCGAGCCTTCGATGTCTTCCTTGTAGTCGATTTCAGCACCGACCAGGTACTGAAAACTCATGGGGTCAACCAGCAGTTGCACGCCGTTTTTATCGATGGTGGTGTCATCTTCATTCACAACTTCATCAAACGTGAAGCCATACTGGAAACCAGAGCAGCCGCCGCCCTGCACAAATACGCGCAGTTTGAGCTCAGGATTGCCTTCTTCAATAAGAAGATCCTTGACTTTGGTTGCCGCAGCCTCGGTAAACAGCAATGGAGAAGGTGGGGCTTGCAGATCGACAGATTCGAGAACAGTACTCATTTTTAGACTCCTGGTGGGATACAGCCACCGTTAGCAGAATTTCATTTTACCATATGGCGCAATCAGGGCGTCAGTTCGGCGCTGCGGGACGCCCGCACCGTCTTGCCCTCAAGAACACGCATGGTGATTTTGTGGGGAACGAAACCTTCAGGGAACATCAACAGGCCCTGAATACGCTGAATGGTCTCGAAATCCAGTTTCAATATGGGGGCCGGCGGGATTTTTTTCAAGTCGGTCACGGACGGAATGCTGTCGGAACCGGTGCTGGCGTGTTCGACGGTATCCGGTGTCAGATCGACCGTAGTATCTTCGCCATTCAACGTACCCGTTGCGGTGAAGGAAAGCTCGCCCTTGAATACCGTGCCAGCCGCGGCCTGTCGGGAAACCAGGACCTTGAACCGTATGCGCTGTCCTTCCAATACGGCATCGAACCCGCGTACGCTGACCGCCCCTTGTGGACCTGCAGGCACCAGTTCGTCGTAAAACGACAGCTGCTCGGACGTTCGCGCCAGGTCATCCTGCAGTTTTTTGACCTGGTTCTGGTATTCGGTGATGGTGGCTTTGTCGATGGACAGCTGCGCTTCAGAGGTATCGAGCCGGCTTTGCACCGCCGACAGCTTGATTTTCTCCTGCAGCAGCGCATGTGACAGCTGCTCTGACATTTCGGTTTTCTGACCCAGCATTTCCCGCTGCATCATATTGTGGGTGTAGTAATAGCCGGCGCCACCACCCAGGCCGGCGCCAACAAGAAACAGAAAAACCCGTGCAATCATGGATTCGGTCCGGCCACTCAGGGAAGAATAGCAACTGCTCCCAGACCCGCTTGTTCTGGCAGCCCGAAAAGCAGATTCATATTCTGTACGGCCTGTCCTGCAGCCCCTTTGACCAGATTGTCCTGAATGACAATAATGACCAGCTGTTTGCCGTTACCAGGACGATGCAGCGCAATTCTCAGATTATTGGAGGCTCTGACGGAACGCGTCTCGGGCAGACTGCCTACCGGCATCACGTCAATGAACTGTTCCTTGGCATAGCGTTCTTCGTACAGTTTCTGGAAATCGGTATCCAGCGCATCATCGTTGATGGTGACATAGATTGTTGAGAGCATGCCGCGAATCATGGGAACCAGATGCGGCACAAAGACCAGTTTTACGGGTTCGCCAGCCACGATGCCAAGCTGTTCGGAAATTTCGGGGTGGTGACGATGCCCGGCAACCCCGTAGGCCTTGAAGTTGTCACCCGCCTCTGAATAAAGCGTACTGACTTCTGCCTTGCGGCCCGCGCCAGACACACCAGACTTGCAGTCGGCAATGATATTGTCGAAATCGATGAGTTTTTTCTCGAGCAGAGGCGCAAGACCCAGAATGACCGTTGTGGGGTAACACCCGGGATTGCCGATGACTTTGGCAGCGCCGATTTTATCCCGGTTCAGTTCAACCAGGCCGTAGACACTTTCCTGCAGAATGTCAGGACAGCTATGCGGCATTTTGTACCATTTCTCGAAAACGGCAGTGTCCTGCAGACGAAAATCCGCCGCCAGGTCAATCACCTTGACACCCGCATCCAGCAGCTCGCGCGCCTGCGCCATGGCGACACCATGGGGCGTTGCAAAGAAGACCACATCGCATTCGGTAAGTGCTGCGTTTTCTGGGGTGGAGAATGCCAGATCGACATGTCCGCGCAGATTCGGAAACATGTCTGCGACCGGCATGCCTTCTTCCTTTCGGGAGGTAATGGCGTGCAGCTTGACATTGGGGTGCGCCGACAGAAGACGTAACAGTTCTACCCCGGTATAACCCGTGCCACCAACAATACCGACTTTGACAGTTGAAGAGGAAGAAGCCATTACGTAAACACCCTTAAAATTTGCGGACAGTAAACTATTATAAAGAATCAAAAAGAAAAAGGCCGCGAAGGCGGCCTTTTCGACATGCTGCGAAACAATTAGCGTTTGCTGAACTGCTTGCGACGACGTGCCTTGTGGAAACCCACTTTCTTACGTTCGACTTCACGGGCATCACGAGTCACGAAACCAGCTTTGGACAGCGCAGGTTTGAGCGTTGCATCGTAGTCGATCAGGGCGCGGGTGATACCGTGGCGCACTGCACCGGCCTGGCCGCTTTCGCCGCCGCCGTGAACGTTGATGTGGAAGTCAAAAGATTCAACCATTTCGGTGAGTACCAGGGGCTGGCGAACAACCATGCGGCCTGTTTCACGGGCGAAATACTGATCAACAGGTTTACCGTTGACCACGATATTGCCTGAACCTTTTTTCAGAAACACACGGGCAACTGACGTTTTGCGACGGCCCGTTCCATAATTCCAATTACCGATCATGATTTATCCTTAAAATTCCA
>JBEBTQ010000205.1:0-6244 GCA_040393685.1 Advenella kashmirensis
TATTGCCGCTGGCGTTATGCCCAACCACTCTTTTTGGAATCATCGATGATAGTCCACCCGGATATGCTGAATGTGATTAACACAAGCAGCTCGGCGTTAGTCGGCGCGCGTTCAAGGCTCAATGCCTTGACGATTTCCGTTATGCTGGCCTTCGGAGCCGTCCCCGTACAGTCACTGGCTCAGGAGACAGCCGTTCAAATTAGTTTGCCGTCGCAATCGCTCAATCGATCGCTGATTCAGCTGGGCGAACAGGCTTCATTGCAAATTTTTTATCTGCCAGAAACGGTTAGAGGACTGAGTGCGCCACCCGTTGCCGGTAACCTGACACCGGATAACGCCTTGCGCCGATTACTGTCAGGCACCGGTATTGAGTTTCGGCGTAACGGAAGAAATGTGTCCCTGACCCGGCCGGCAAACAGCAGTGTGACAGCGCTCGCCCCGATTATTGCGCAAGCGTCTTCGGATTCCACGACAGAAGGATCAGGCTCCTATACAACGACTGGACCAAGCACCACGGCCACCAAGCTCGGTCTCACACTGCGCGAAACACCTCAGGCAATGACCGTCATCACTCGTCAGCGCATCGAAGATCAGGGGTTATCCAGTGTCAACGAGGTGGTACAAACTGCGCCAGGGCTGACCTACCGTCGCTTTGGACCGGAGCGCGCCTCCTTTTACTCGCGTGGTATGTACGTGGACAACATCATGTACGATGGCCTGCCCGTGAGCCTGGATGGGTCTTACCTGAGTCAGGATCTGCTGGGCACGGACATGTCCGTTTATGACCGCGTCGAGATTGTTCGCGGAGCGGCGGGCATGGCACTGGGTGCCGGAAATCCTGCTGCGGCGATCAATCTCATTCGCAAGCGTCCGACCAAAGAGACGCAAGTGTCGCTCACCGGCAGTGCCGGCAATTGGGACCGCTATCGGACCGAGCTCGACGCTTCAGGATCTCTGGACGCAGATGGTACGCTGCGTGGCCGCGCGGTGGTTGCTTATCAGAAAAAGGATAGTTACAAACACACAGACAAGAGTGAACGCAAGCTCATGTATGGGATTCTGGAAAAGGACTTCGGTCCGCAAACGACCTTTACCTTGAGTGTGCTGCGTCAGGAAGACGATCTTGACGGGAATGGCTTTACCGGATTGCCCGTTGCGCGAGATGGCCGCGACCTTCATCTGCCGCGTTCCACGTCTTTTGCCAATGATTGGGAATATTGGAACAAGACAACGACTTCTATCTACGGAAGTCTGGAACATCGCTTTGACAATGACTGGAAAGTGAATTTGTCTGCCTACCATTCGATTGCAAAACTGGATATGCTGGGCAATTACATTGGCTTGAATATCCCCAACAATATCTATACCCAGTATGGCTCACGCAACAAGCATGTCGAAAGACAGAACAGTTACGATCTGTATGCCTCGGGCCCATTCGAACTCTTCGGTCGCAAGCATGAACTGGTATTCGGCGGCAATTATCGCAAGGTAGGTTTTGATGGTGATACGCGGCAGGGTTCAACGTTAATCAGCGGGATGGACATTTATAACTGGGATTCAAGTGCCATTGCAAAGCCGGATATTCCTTTGCGTGACTGGTTTGATTCGGATATCGAGCAAAAAAGCGTTTATGCGACTACGCGTTTGAATCTTGCAGATCGCCTCAAGCTCATTCTGGGCGCAAGACTGGATTGGTTTGACTACCAGGATACCAGCTATGGTTACGCAAACTTCGATGCGAACACACCGTCTTCCATTACGCGCAATAAGTACGGTATCACTCGCAACGTGACCAAGTATGCCGGGCTCATTTATGATCTGGACAATCATCATTCGGTTTACGCCAGTTACACGGATATCTTCAAACCACAAAGTTATCTGGATGCCAATCAGACAGTGCTGGCGCCCATTAAGGGAAAGAATTATGAACTCGGTATCAAGGGCGAATATTTCGATGGCGCGCTGAACGCATCGGCAACGCTCTTCCGACTCGATCAGGCGAATCGTGCTTACAAACTCAGCGACCAGACATCATGCAGCGGTTATCCAAGCCAGGTATGCTATGCGGCTGCCGGTCTGGTACGCAGCCAGGGCGTAGAACTGGAGGTGCAGGGTGCAATATCACCGAACTGGCAGGTTGCTGCCGGCTACACCTACACGAGTGCGAAGTATCGCGAAGATGCCAATCCGCTTAACGTCGGACAACCCTTCGATACCGATACGCCGCGTCACCTCTTCAAGTTATCAAGCTCCTATCAGTTGGCCGGCGACTGGCATCGCTGGCGTGTCGGTGGTTCGGTCTATTGGCAGTCGACCATCTATAACGAAGGCACCAGTAGCGGAGTCGACTACAGAGTGGAACAGAAGAGCTATGCGATTGCCGATCTGATGATTGGCTATCAGGCAACGCCAAAGCTCGATGTGAGACTGAATATCAATAATGTGTTCGATAAGAAATATTACAGTGCCATCACCGGCAGTGTCCCTTTCCCGAGTAACGTCTATGGAGAACCGCGCAGCGTCATGCTCTCACTCAACTATAAGTTGTGAGTGTGTCGCGCTCTCGCAAGCAAAAATATCAACTGTATCAAATATTTATCGTACAAATCACAGGTGTGATGGTGAGCCTATCGGTGTTATAGTGAACTTTCCTCTTCTTACTCAAAACAAGGAAAGATCATGGGAATTCTGGATGCAATCAGTGCTGTACTGGGCGGTGGCAAGAAGACGCCGGAGCAAGAGCAGGGTGCTGGTCAGGTGCCTGCAGGTAGCGGTCAAAGTGCCCAGAGCCAGACACCCGGCGCACAGCCCGGCAGTGATTCGTGGGTGAATGACCAGCCCAAAGTGGATCCCTCACTCAATGAACAGGCTGGCAGTGATCCTTCCTCTGCCTACCCGCAGGGCGAGTCCGCTGGCCTGGGCGATATTCTGGGCGGAGGTGGTTTGGGTGGCGGTGGTTCGGGCGGTCTGGGCGGTGGCATCAACCTGGGCACGCTCTCAGCGCTTGTCCCCGTGATCCTGTCCATGATCAATCAGCAGGGTGGTATTGGTGCTCTGGCCGACAAATTCCAGCGCGGCGGACTGGGAGAGATTTTCAATTCGTGGGTCAACAAGGGCGAGAACCGTGAAATTTCGCCGCAGCAGGTCGATACGGCGCTGGGTCCTGATACGGTAGATTCCATTGCGCAGCAAACCGGACATTCCCGCGACGATGTGCTCGGTTCCCTGTCCGGCATTCTGCCAAGACTTGTTGACACCTCCACGCCCGACGGGCAGGTTCCTGCAGATGGACAGGCGCGCGGCGAGAATGAGGTTCTCAATTCGCTGTCTTCCCTGTTCAAATAGTCCTATTCTTCCTGCATTCGGGTGTCATATCTGTTAGCATAACCAAAATTATATGTCGATAGACACCCGATAGACCTGGCCGATAGCAAGGCTGTTAAAGTGATATTCGAGCAAAAAGTCGCGGTTGGTAAGCTTGTCCGGGAAATCCGGAAGGCTGGGCAATCGCGCAGCTGCATATCCCCGACAGGCTATCACGATCGCAATGACTTGTGCCTGAAGGCGCATTCAACTGTGATCGGTCGCGTTTATCGATATGCAGACGGTCCTTGAGCGGGCTGTTCCCCATTGAACATGATTGAGAGACCAAGCCGCCCATGAAAGTCTGGCTTAAAAGAGTTCTGATTGGCCTTGTGGTGCTGATGCTGTTTGCCTTTGTGGGCGCAGCCGTATTTTTATTGACGTTCGATCCGAACGCCTACAAGCACAAGATAGAAAGCATCGTGCAGGAGCGGTATAACCGCACGATGGTTATTGAAGGCGACCTCGAGCTGTCGCTGTTTCCGCGTATTGGCCTGTCTGTACGCAAGATTTCCCTGTCTGAACCCAATTCCACCACTACATTTGCCTCGCTGGATAGTGCCCGTTTTGCCGTGGCCATCTGGCCTTTGCTGTCCAATCGTCTGGTGGTTGATCACGTCGCCGTCTCCGGCCTGAAGAGCTGGATTGTTCGCGACGAGAAGGGCAATTTCAACTTTGAAGACCTGTTGAGCCAGGATCTGCCACCGGCAGAAGCTGTGGATCCACGCTTCAAGAGCGATGAAGTGCGGCCGGCCGCGACGCCTGCGCCTGATAACAGCGTTCTGCCACAGCCGAAGAAAACCGATTTCAAAATCGATATTGCCGGCCTGGAAGTGCAGAACGGCGCTATTTTTTACAAAGACAAGCTGAACAACCTGGATATGCGGCTTAACCGCATGACGGTCAATACCGGCAGGGTAACCTTTGATCAGCCCTTTGACGTTTCCGTTACGGGTCGCCTGGAAGGGGCTCGGCCAGTCGCCAATGCGGCGGTTAATATCCAGGGACTGGTCAAGCTGGATCCCGTTACCAAGCTGTATTCAGCACGCAATCTGGAAGCCAATGTTCGCGGCGTGGTTGGCAGTGTGGATGTACAGACCGGCACGCTGACAGGCGATTTCTCTGTGGACAGTTTCGCGCACGCGCTGACGGGTTCCGGCGTTGATATGACGGTGCAGGGCAAGGGTGCCAAGGGAACAGGTCTGCGTAATCTGGATATGCGTCTGACGGCGCCCAAGCTGAACTTTGATTCGACAGCGCCTTTGCTGCAAATGACCAACTTTGCGGTGCGCGGATCGGCTTCCGATGAAGATGATGAAAGCTACGAGTGGGTGCTCAATTCGCCTGCCTTGGATATTTCACCGACGGGCGCCGGTGCCAAACCGCTTACCGGTTCCGTGCAGCTCAAGGGCAAGGAGCAGCTTGGCGTCAATTTCCGCATGCAGGGTATCAGCGGCACCTCCGATGCGCTCAGTGTGGCAGAAGTGGTGCTTGATGGCGCCTATGCGCGAGGTAACAACCGTGCAGTCAATTTCAAGATTTCTTCCCCGGCCAAGATGGATTTGGCGCGACGACTGATCAACCTGTCGGCCATGAGCGGTAACGTGGTTCTGAAGGATGCAGAGACGCGCGAGCAGAACATTCCATTGATCGGTACGTTCAATGCCGATTTCATGAAAAATGTGGCCAGCTTCAAGGCCGATGCCGTCATCAATTCAGGCAAGTTCAGTTTTGATGGCAATATTTCGCATTTCGATGAGCCTTATGTGCGATTCGCCGTGGGGGCCGATTCGGTCAATCTGGATGAACTGATAGACAATGTCTCGGCCGCGCCACCGGCAGCTGCAGGTCAGCCTGCCAATGCGCCGGCACCTGCCGCCGATCAGAACAAACCTGCACAGGACAAACCTACCACCACCGCCGTGCGGAACCTGGTCAGTGATCTGATGGGTAATCTGGTGGGTTCGGGAACCGCCAGTCTGAAGCAGATTACGTATCATGGCGTGGTCTATAACGACGTCACGGCAGCACTGAATTTCACCAAGGATCAGCTGGCCATCAGCAACATCAAATCCAGTATTTTCGATGGGGAAGTGGCCGGTGATGCGGTGGTGAATATGAAGGACAGTGAAACCACCACCAAGCTCAATTTCCAGGATGTCTCCATCGAACCCGTGCTCAAGGCACTGGGAATGAATCCGATCATGACTGGTACGGGCACTTTCTCTGTGGTGTTGTCTACACGGGATACGCCCGAAGGGCAGAGCTGGCTGTCCAATGCAACAGGCTCGCTGGAAGGCCAGGCCCACGATGGGACAGTGAGTGGCTTTGATCTGGCGCCCATTTTTGAGAACCCTGCTGCCTTCATCAACAATGAGGAACAGAATGCCGGGTGGAAGTACGATCCCTCAGCGAAAACCGCATATCACAACCTGAAAACCAAGTTGTCACTGGATGGCGGTGAACTGCATTTCGTGAATTTCAGTCTGCTAACCGATCCTTTGCTGATTGAAGCGGACGATAACCTGGCTGTTTATAACCTGATCAATGACCAGTTCTCGTTCCCTGGCCGGTTCGAAACGCGTCAGCCCGTCACCGTGGATCAGGGGGGCGTTCGCCTGAGTGTCAAACAGATCAGTCTGCCTTTTGAGCTTAGCGGAACACCATCAAATGCACAGTTCAAAGTGAAGTGGCAGAAACTGAATAACTCGGCGCTGGGACGCTTCGTCAAACAGCGTAAGGAAAAAGAAGCGGAAGCGCAGGCCGCGGCTGAGCAGCAGGCGAACCAGCCCGATGCCGCCAATCCTCCTGCAGAAGGCCAGAACAATGGTGCTGCGCCTGCCACAGCGGCTCCGTCATCCGGTTCTGATCAGCCTGCCGC
>JBEBTQ010000206.1:0-6233 GCA_040393685.1 Advenella kashmirensis
TTCTTCGTCCACCGGCTTTAGCGGCAACCCGGACGAATGCGCCAGCACTTCCACGCGGGCGGCCCGCTCCAGATAATATAAATCATCGTATGCATACGCAACACTTTCACCGCACACGATAGGACCATGATTGGTCAGGAACGCCACGTCCGCGCCATTCATGGCATGTGCAATACGCTCACCCTCGGCGTGATCCAGTGCCAGACCGTTATAGTCTCGATCAATGGCAATCCGGTTGTAAAAGCGCATGGCATTCTGTGACAACAACGGGTCCAGTCCGCCATTCTCGGTTAGTGTCAATGCTGTGGCATAAGGCATGTGCGTGTGCAGTACGCATTTTTTCCTGGCGATGCGGTGAACGGCAGCATGAATAAACAAGGCGGTGGGTTCAATTTCATGCTTTCCCCAGAGTTTGTTGCCTTGCCCGTCTACCATCACGATATCGTCCGCCTGGATCTCTGACCATTGGAATCCCCTTGGATTCAACAGAAACCAGTCTGAACAGGCAGGCACTTCTGCACTGAAATGATTGCATACGCCTTCGGAAAAGTCGTGGAACGCCGCTGCCCGCAGCGCAAGCGCCAGGTCTTCCCGCAGTTGCGTGGTTTCTTCTGAATGGTAGGCTGCCTCGTACTGGTTCTGTATGGTATCCATTGTTCTCCCCTGCAAATTGATTGATCGGCTTAAGTCTAGTGCTAATTTACACATTTGTGTTAATTGATCTGCATTAAGCTCTATGTTGCGACCTGCGGTCCGCTACCACTAACACGCTTGAAAGTTCGGAAAACGATAGGTACTATGGCATGGCATCTGCGATCATCCATGTTCGCAGACAAAATCAGCAGTACTTTCGTTTGAACTCATGGCAATGACCCCAGTTTCTACCTACCTATTTCTGGCCGGCGCAATCATCATGGAAGTGATTGCCACCTCTTTTCTCAAATCCTCTGAAAATTTTACGCGGCTTGTTCCCTCGCTGATAACGATCGCGGGTTATGCGGCGGCGTTCTTCCTGTTGTCGCTCAGTCTTCGAACCATGTCCACGGGAATTGCATATGCAATCTGGTCAGGGGTTGGTATCGTCCTTATTTCGCTGATCGGATGGATCTGGTTCGGACAGTCGCTGGATGGCCCCGCCTTACTCGGCATGGGACTGATTATCGCCGGCGTTGTCGTCATCAATGTATTTTCCGGCAGCGTTTCCCACTGACACCTCATTGAATGCCCCGGTTACCCAGATGAAAACCGGGGCAGGAACTACCAGGCCATTACCGCTCACAGGATCCCAGGCAAAACAGCGCCACCGGGCTATGTCCTGCCGGTACGGTGATCAATTCACTGAGGGCCGAGTCATCCACACCCATGACCAGCACGCCGCCCAGCTCTTCCACCATCGCGGCTAGATATAGCGATTGTGCTACGGCACCAGCTTCAACATCAATATAACGTGCACCCCGTCGGCCATCTGCCTGCTGATCGGCAAAATGCGCCAATGCGCTGGCATAATCGGCTGTGATAACAATCAGAACAGGTGCCGTTTCAAGCCAGGTATCTTCGGCAAGCGACACAGCAAGCAAACCGCCCTGTGGCGGAACGTTCTCGGTGCGATGCAACTTGTGGGTTTGCGCATCAAACGAATAGGTTCCTGGTGCCATATCCTGTACACGACGCGCAATAACGGTCAGGCCCAGCGGATGGAGGGCATGGGCTGACGGTGCGCCCCTGCCTCCGTCAGAATTGTTCAGGCCCTGTGCGCAAACCAGAATGCGCTTCAACGCGTCAGCACCTACCGCGGACGAGCCAAACTGCCGGTGACTGCGACGCCGTGATATCAGTTCATACAGGGTATCTCGCTGCTGTTCTACTGCGGCACTGCCCATGATTCACTCTCTATCTGCCAGGAACACAATATGAGTGTATCAATTAACACCCGCACATTTGATCTCCCGCCAGAATTGGCGTGTTTCGGCATGTAAGCTGGCTCATTGTTGCAAGCGAAGCCGCATCATCGCTCGATCGCCGCCAAACAGAAAGTCGCTGTCATCTGTCAGAAAAATAATACACACGTGATAATGACATACGCAATTTCAGCGCACATTCAGATTAGCCGCCTATAATAGTTAGTTAGCTAACTATTTCAAATGCCATTACTTCTTTTCCATTATTTTTCCGATCTTTTTTGCCATGACAACAAAATCTAACCTGCCCACGGATGCGACCCGCATGGCTATGAGCCAGACCATGCTGCACATGGCCCGGTCCTACCGCGCAGCCGCCGACCAGTTACTGGCGGAACTGGGCGTATCCCAGGCAACCGCATGGCCGATCATTGTCATACAACGGTTAGGTGAAGGCGTAAGGCAGAAAGAGATTGCCGAAGATCTGGGCATTGAAGCACCGTCGCTGGTACGGCTGCTTGATCAGCTTGAAGCCAGCGGACTGGCTTTGAGAACACTCGACCCGGCAGATGGACGCAGCAAAACCGTTCATCTGACCGATGCCGGTCGTCTCATCGCCAGCGATATCAATAAACGCCTGCTCAGCTTTCGTCGTGCCGTATTTTCAGGCGTATCCAGTGAAGATGCGGATGCGTTCCTGCGCGTCCTTGACGCCATCAGAAACAACACGGCCGACCTTGGCAAGGCATCCGGCAAATATGCGGGCAATCAAAAATGACGCTTTTCACCCGCGACGAGGTGCTGTTTTCCTTCAAATGTTATATAAGCGCCATGTTGGCGCTTTATATTTCATACAGCATCGGCCTGTCTAATCCTTTCTGGGCAATGATGACGGCCTACGTTGTGACCACCCAGCCCTGGGCAGGGAGCATTCGCTCCAAGGCCCTATACCGGCTCGGCGGTACCGTGCTGGGCTCTGCCGCTGCCATTGCCATTATTCCCAATCTCAATCAGAGTCCGCTACTGACCACCGCTGCTATGGCACTGTGGGTTGGCGGCTGTTTATATATTTCCCTGCTGGATCGCACACCTCGCTCCTACGTTTTCATGCTTGCCGGCTATACGGCGGCACTGATCGGCTTTCCTGCAGTGAATGATCCGATAGGGCTTTTTGACAAAGGAATCTCTCGTGTAGAGGAGATCAGCCTGGGCATTATGTGCGCCGCGCTCGTACATACGCTGATCATGCCTCGCAGTATTGCGCCTGTGGTTATGTCCGGTCTGGATAAAACACTGGCCGATGCGCGCAGCTGGATGGTATCCACGCTGCGACTCGCCAACGCGGAAGAAGACAGGCAGAATCGCCGCAAGCTGGCCAACGATATTACCCAGCTGCGACTGACCGCCACGCATATTCCTTTTGACACCAGCAATATTCGCTGGTCTTCACACCTTTTGCGTGCGTTGCTCAACCGGATTATCAGCCTTACCCCTACAATCTCCTCGGTCGAAGACAGACTTAATGCTTTGCAGGCAGATGGTCATCAATTACCTGAACCGTTACGAGAGGTTCTTGAAAAAATCAGCGATTGGGTGGAATCGGGCACTTTGCCCACGCCTGACGGTCTGCGTCAGTTGCATCAGGACATAGACCGTATTACGCCGGCCATTGACAACGATACCTCATGGGATACCTTGCTGACTGCAAGTCTGGCAGCCCGCCTGCATGAACTGGTCAATACCTATGCCAAGTGTGTTCAGATGCGAAGCGATCTTGACGCCGGCATTCAAAAGGCCACCGGGGAAGCCTATGCAAACCGCCGCAAGCCCGATCTGCACATCGATCATGGCATTGCACTGCAATCAGCCATGGCCGCAGCCATCGCGATAGGTGTCTGTTGTGTGTTCTGGATTGTGACTGCCTGGCCTCAGGGAAGTACGGCAGCCATGATGGCTGCCGTCTTCAGCTGTTTCTTCTCCACGCTGGACAATCCGGTAGCGCCCATGCGGGTCTTCCTGCGTTACACCATTTATTCGATTCCTGTGTCCGCGTTTTATCTGCTGGTTGCGCTACCCGCCGTCCATTCATTTGAAATGCTGGCAATGGTGATTTTTCCAGCGGTATTCGTGCTCTCGGCCCTGGCGATTCGCCCGGCCTATGCTCTGAAAGCCATGGCAATGCTCTTTGGGGTGCTGGGATCGCTGGCCCTCACCGATGTCAATCAGGCCACACTGGATCTTTACCTGAACAGTATCACGGGCCAGATCGCCGGCACGATCGTGGCAGCCCTGGTCGCCAGTCTGGTTCGTACCATCAGTGCAGAACGCGCGGTCAATCGAATCCGGACTGCCAACCGACATGACCTGGCCACACTGGCGTCGACGCGTCGTGGTCGAATCACACCACATCTGACATCGCGCATGCTCGACCGGGTCGGACTTTTGCAAACACGTTTGCCTGCGGCAGGACAAAGCGATACCTCCGCCGGGCCTGATCCGCTGCTGGCGCTGCGCGTTGGCAATGATATTGCTGTATTGCAGACGGCATTGCAATCCATGCCGCGAGCAGGTGCGTCGATACGCCACCTGCTGGACAACCTGGCCTTGCATTTGCGCAAACCACGTCGTCAACCCAATGTGAAATTGCTGGCGCAAATCGACGGTACGCTTTCAGAGGTACTCAGGACGCCGGCCATCGGCCCTTCGCATGACCGTGCAGTCGTCGCCATGGTGGGCCTGCGCCGCGCCCTGTTCCCGGGGACAGGTGATTTTTCAACAACTGCTACTGCCAACGAGGTCGCATCATGATAGGCGAAATCGATGTTCAGGGACTCTATCTGCCCTGGCTGCTTGTGCTGGCGCTGGTCACATTCGTGATATCCAAAGCGGTCAGCACCCTGCTCTCACGCCTGGGTTTTTATCGGCTTGTCTGGCATCCCGCCCTGTTTGATCTGGGGCTGTACATCATTCTACTTTTTGTCGTGCAAAAAACTTTTCCTTATATTCTGAAATTGCTGACGGTTTAACAAATGAAATTTCTTACTTCCGGACCCGTAGCCGCGGCAGGCCGGTTCCTTCTTACGATGATCATTCTTGCCATTGCCATCGTTGCCGGCTGGCAGTTGTGGCTGCACTACGAGGTTGAACCATGGACGCGCGATGGACGTGTCAAGGCCAATGTTGTGCAGATTGCACCCGACGTGTCTGGCCTCGTAAAAAACGTCGCCGTTCATGATAACCAGGATGTCAAAGCTGGTGATCTGCTTTTTGAAATTGACTCTACCCGCTATCAGCTGGCCTACGATCAGGCAAAGGCTGTTGTGGATGCCGGCACGGCCGCCCGTGATCAGGCTCAGCGCGACGTCAAACGTAACCGCTCGCTGGGTAAACTGGTGGCGGCCGAAATTGTGGAGCAGAGCCGCATGAAACTGAATCAGGCAGAAGCGGCGCTGGCACAGGCACAGGTACAGCTGGCAACGGCAAAGCTGAATCTGACACGCAGTCGGGTATATGCAGTGACCAACGGACGCGTCACCAATCTGAATTTGCGTACAGGTGACTACGTGAGCGTGGGAAAACCTGTTCTGGCACTCATCGATAGCGCTTCCTTTTATGTCGAAGGCTATTTCGAAGAAGGCAAACTGAAGAACATTCACGTGGATGACCCGGCAACCGTCACCCTCATGGGCAATAGCGGAATCATCAAGGGCCATGTGCAAAGTATCGCACTTGGCATTGCTGACCGTGATCGCAGCATTGGCAGTGACCTGCTGCCAAACGTGAATCCGACCTTCAACTGGATTCGCCTGGCCCAGCGTATCCCCGTGCGTATCGCCATCGACGACAAAGACCCCGCGATCTTGCTGGTGGCCGGCCAGACAGCAACAGTCAGTATTGATCAGGACTGATGATGAAATATCGTACAAAAGCATTAACTCTCATTGCCCTGTTGCTGGCAGGGTGTACCACGGTAGGGCCCGATTATGACCGACCTAAGGATGCTGTCGCGCAGCGATCATCGGCACAGGGAAATTTTATTGGCTCGCGCGGTACGAATGTTTATTCCGTTGCTCCTTTGCCCGATCACTGGTGGCGGCTTAATCATGATCCGGTGCTCGATCAGTTGATCAGCAAAGCACTGGCAAACAATGCAAATCTGCGGGCGGCGCAGGCAAATCTGGAACGCGCCCGTGCTGCCGTCCAGGGAACCGAGGCACAGCAATCGCCCACAATCGGCGTCAGCGCCCGATACGCAGGCGCCCTGCACCTGCGCAATCACCGGTTTGGGAAAGTCCCAGATTCTCATGCAGTAATCGAAATAGCGCAGCGATTCAT